>DYPE01000046.1 GCA_020720085.1 Dichelobacter nodosus
ATTCATAATTCAGAATTCATAATTTTTTTAGAGAGGCGATTATGACCGTATCGGCTCCGGCCCCGGCGCAGCCAGTGGCCAACCAAAAATTACGCTACGAAATCACCAAGGCAGACTTGCCGGTAAGTTGCCCCATGCAAGGCATGGATATAAGCCATTCCCATCCCCGGGTTTTTCTGCCCGTGGAAAAAACCGGCAGGGCAAAGTGCCCATATTGTAGCGCGGAATACGTGCTGATTCCCGATTTGAAATCCTAGCGATTCTAAGCCATGTCTATGCTCCCGGCCCATAAAACTCTAGACCCCGTACTGGTGGTTGGCCCGTCGTGGGTGGGGGATATGGTCATGGCGCAAAGTTTATTTAAAGTATTAAAGCGGCTCAATGGCAAGCGCCCAATTGATGTGTTGGCACCACCGTGGAGCCATGGCCTGTTGGCGCGTATGCCGGAAGTCCGCGAGATTATTCCCTTGGGTGTCAGTCATGGCGCACTGGCGTGGGGCGTGCGGCGTACCCTGGGCAGGGAATTGCGCGCAACAGGCTATGGCCAAGCGATTGTTCTGCCCAATTCTTTCAAATCCGCGCTTACCCCGTGGTGGGCAAAAATCCCCGTGCGCACCGGCTATGTCGGCGAATTCCGTTATCCCTTGCTCAACGACTGCCGTACACTGGACACGTCCGTGCTCACTCGGCTGGTGGAGCGCTACGCCGCACTGGGCTTTTCCCATGAAGAAGCCCACAACCTACCCTATGTGCCTTTGCCCAAGCTAGAATCGGCACAACGCCAACAAGAGCATACTTTGCGTCGGCTAAAGTTGTCTTGGCCGGAACAACCCGTGTTGGCATTATGCCCTGGCGCGGAATACGGCCCGGCCAAACGTTGGCCCAGCGAATATTATGCCACTGTGGCGCGCCAAGCCATTGAACGCGGCTATCTGGTTTGGTTGTTGGGTTCGCCCAATGATCAACCCGTCGCGCAGGCGGTGGCCGCGTTGGTGAATAAATTGCCCTGCCGCGATTTAACCGGGCGCACCACGCTTGAGGAAGCAATTGATATTCTCGCGCTCAGTCATGCGGTGGTCAGTAATGACTCAGGTCTGATGCACATTGCCGCTGCGCTGGATAAACCGATGGTGGCACTGTTTGGCTCATCCAACCCCGCTGTGACCCCGCCGCTCAGCCAAGCCGCCCATGTGCTGACACTCAAATTGCCATGCAGCCCCTGCTTGCGCAAAGAATGCCCGAAAAAACATTTACAATGCCTACGCGGCATTACGCCAGAGGAGGTATTGACGCGCCTTGTTTTGTAAGCCATCGCGCCTTTGCTATGCGCCGGAATTAGCCCGTGCAGGGCAAAAGGAATTTATTTTTATATCTTGCCTTAGTACAATGCAGATTGTTATTTCCGTCGTCACGCTGTAACGTACTTGGCTTAAAGTTATCTTACCTGAACCTACCAGCAGGAGTCTATCGTGCGTCAAAAATCGTCCAAAACTATGGAAAACCCTATCTGGCAACGCTATTTGCCAATTATCCTTACGATAGCCATTGGTATCGTACTCTCGATTGTGTCCTATTTTCTTGTATTGGAATGGGAACAGCATCGCATCAAAACTAATTTTGACAAAGCAGCAGAAGACCGCGCTTTTGCGATTCAGCGCCAAGTTGCACATAAATTAGACTTATTGCATACCATTACCGCATTCCTGCAAGCTGAACCAGAACTCACCCGCGATAAATTCCGCGCGTTTGTCCAGCCTTACCTCAAACGTTACCCTGACATGCAGGCGTTGGAATGGATTCCCTTGGTTAGAGCGTCTGAGCGCGCTACCTTTGAAACCATGACGCAACAAGTTTTGCCCGATTTTCGCATTTTGGAAATGGATGCCAACAATAACTCCATTCCGGCGCGGGAGCGGCCTGAATATTTCCCATTTTTATACATTGACCCCATGCAAGGCAATGAGCTTTCTATTGGCGTGGATATTGGCGCGGATGCCTCCCGTATGGAAGTGCTGAACCGGGCACGCGACCATGGCGAGCCAATGGCAATTTCCCATATTACCCTGATGCCAGAAACTTCCAGCCAGCACGGCCTGCTGATTTTCCAACCCGTGTACCAAGGAAGCGCCGCAGACATCGAAAAAGTGTCGGAACGACATGAAAGCCTGCGTGGATTTGTCCTGGGCGTATTCCAAGTCGGCAATATTTTGGATGAAGCCATGAAATACTTGGAGCCAAGGCCCATTGACATCCGGGTGTTTGATGAAACCGTGGATGTGGAAAAACAATTTTTGTATTTCCACCCAGGCGTGCTGGATGATGTCGTGCTGAACCAAATGGCAGGCAACCATGAAATTGAAGAAAAAATTATGCCCGATTTACAAGTCACTAAGCAATTCATGGTGGCCGGGCGCACGTGGGCCGTGGAAGTCACTCCCGCACCCGGGTATCACCTCACCACCGGCAGCGGCTGGCAAGCACTGTCCATACTGATTTTCGGCTTGCTGGGCACAACCTTCCTCGCCGTGTATTTCTACAGCGCCATGCGCTATGCGTATTTAATGACCGAAGCCGCAGAAGCTGCCAACCAACGCCAATCTAAGTTCCTGGCGGGCATGAGCCACCAACTGCGCACGCCGCTGAACGCCATTATCGGTTACAGCGAATTGGTGCGTGAAGAAGCGGAAGACTTACAAGACCATCCGACCATTTTACAGGATGTGGAAAAAATCTTTATTTCTGGAAAATACTTACTTTCACTCAGCGACGGTATTCTCGACCTATCAAAAATCAAGGCAGGCCGCATTGAAGTACATACAGAAACTTGCAAAATCTCTCATTTAGTGGAAGATATTGTGAGCATTGCTGCTTTGCTGGTGAAGAAAAACGGCAATTCGCTAGAAGTGTCCTGTCCTGATGACATTGGCACCATGCAAACCGATGTCACCCGCTTGCATCAAATCCTGTTTAGCTTGCTAAACAACGCATCAGACTCATCCTCCAATGGCATAGTACGGCTGGCGATTGACCGCAAAGTGGAGAGCGGGCAAGAATGGGTGCGTTTCGCCATTACCGACAATAGCAATGGCATTCCAGCAGAAAAACGCGCCTGGTTGGTAGATATTCTCAACCAAAGCGACGCATCCGAACTCAATGCCGACGAGGAGCATGTACGCTTAGGGCTGGTCATCAGCGCCCATTTCTGGAACCTCATGGGCGGCAAGCTGGATATTGATAGCCAACCTGGTAAAGGTTCTACCTTTACCTTGCGTTTGCCCGCGATTTAGGCGTTTACTGGAAAAAAAGCCCCAGTGCACCGGATTTCTGGCCGTTTGCCAGCACGGCAAACGGCCAGAAACCTAACGGCTTGTTCCTTGAATAAAATTATACCCGGTCTCTTCTCTCTCCCAAGTCCCTGCGCTATTTTTTTTAGTTTTAGGGAAACCCGTGGCGTAAATTGGTATTACGAAACCCATGTGGCTGGGCGACCCATCATTTAGTAAAAAACGCCCAGCGGGCTATTTTGCCCAATGCCGCACATTCCACCACGAATTGGTATGAAAAAATTTTTACAGCGCTTTATCCAAATAAACTACCTAATTTGCCGTTTTCAACGCGGGCCGCAGGATTTGCCCGCACTGCCCTTGCTTGCCTGGCTGTCGTTGAGCAGTTATATTTTGGTCAACTGGCTGCTGGCAATACAACGGCAAGACCCTGGCTCCGCATTATTTCTCGCATTGCTAGACGCCGTGTTGCTGGCCGGCCTGGCTTGGCTACTGCTATATCTGGCCCACTTCACCCACCGAGCGACCCAGACCATTACCGCACTGGCAGGCACCGGCACAATTATCGAATCCTTAAGTTGGCCCTTGCTATACTGGGCACTGGCCTTGGTTGACCAAAAAATCGACCCATCCGTGCCCGCACTGGGCTTACTGTTGCTAGGTGCATGGCGGCTGGCCATCCTTGCCCACATTTTTCGCCACGCACTGTCCACCACCCCGGGCTATGGCCTGCTTGCGTCCATAGGCTATTTGCTCATGGCCTTCAGCATCCTGCGCCTGGTACTGCCCGAGATGGCGAAGTGAACCTACACATTCTGGGCATCGCTGGCACGTTTATGGGCAGCCTGGCACTCTTGGCGCGCGAATTGGGCCATACGGTAACCGGGTCTGATCAAAATGTGTATCCGCCCATGAGTGATTTGCTGGCAGAACAAGGCATTGCCTTTGGCGGGTATGACGAGCGCGCATTGCAGCCGCCACCGGATTGCGTGGTGGTCGGCAACACACTCAAGCGCGGCGTGCCCGTGGTTGAATATGTGCTCAATGCCCGCCTGCGCTACCTTTCTGGCCCACAATGGCTGGGAGAAAACGTGCTGCACACGCGCAAAGTGCTGGCCGTGGCAGGCACGCATGGCAAAACCACCACCACCGCCATGCTGGCATGGATTCTCGATCAAGCCGGGTTAGAGCCGGGATTTCTAATCGGCGGCGCGCCATTGGATTTTCCCCTGTCCGCACGGCTGGGGCGAGGCGAATGGTTTGTCATTGAGGCGGATGAGTACGATACTGCGTTTTTCGACAAGCGCGCGAAATTTTTGCACTACCGCCCACATATCGCAGTGTGGAACAATTTAGAATACGATCATGCCGATATTTTCCCCAATTTAGCCGCTATTCAGCAACAATTCCACCACTTCGCGCGCATCCTTCCCAGCCAAGGCCGCCTGCTTATCCATGGCCAAGACCCAGCATTAGGCGCCACCCTTGCCATGGGCTGCTGGACGCCAGTGGAAACGTTTGGCGCGCCTGACGCGGATTGGCAAACCGAAGCGCTAGAGGATCCAGGCGCATTTCGCGTGCGCTGGCATGGACAAACTGTGGGGGAAGTAGCCTGGACGCTCGCGGGCGCGCACAACCAAACCAATGCCCTCGCCGCCATTGCGGCAGCACAGTGCGCGGGCGTGGAGCCGAGCCAGTCTTGCGCTGCGCTCAGCCGGTTTCGCGGCGTCAAACGGCGGTTGGAAATACGCGGCTGCGTGCGTGGCGTCACTGTGTACGACGATTTTGCCCACCATCCCACTGCCATCCGCCTAACTTTACAGGGCTTACGCCAACGCCTGCAAGCCCATGGCAATCCAGAAAAATTTCGCTTATTCGCCGTACTAGAACCACGATCCAACACCATGCGCCTAGGCATTCACCGCGATACGCTGGAACCCGCACTGGCAGATGCCGATAGGGCGTTCATGTATTTGCCCCCCGATCTTGCTTGGCAACCCTCAGGCCAGCGCATTCAATGCTTTCATGATCATGACGCGCTACTGGCGGCCATCCTCGCTGCCGTGCGCACGGGCGATCATGTGATAATCATGAGCAACGGCGGTTTTAACGGCTTGCACAACCACCTGTTGACAGAATTGGCGTCACACCATTAAGTTGAATACCAAGAGTGCCTTGGGGCTAAAGAAGCCTATGCTATGCCTCATCCATTGCCAATAATTGAGGAAATTCTTGCAAAATTAAAATGATGGCATCCATATCAAAACGAGTGACATACGTGCACAACCTATCGGCCCAATGGCGCAACTCTGGGGCTTGCCGTTGTCCAGCAAATCTTTGCAATTCCTCGCAAAATTTTTCAATTTCATTAATGGAAGAGTATTCGCCTAACTTTTGCCAACGCGAAAAAAACAGCGCATGTGCTTCACGCCGCAACTCCAACGGCAAAGGCTGTTTTGTCACCGCTTGCGTAGCAGGGGGCGTCGGCTCAGTTGATGCCATTTGATGTGGTAAAAAACGCGAAATATGCGTAATGACCACTGATTTACTAATCGGTTTAGGCAAAAAAGCATCGCACACAGCCAACGCTTCCGTAACATTTTCTTGCATGGCCGAAGCGGATAAAAGAATAATCGGTATCTCTTGGGTAAGCGGGTTTTGCTTGAGGCGGCGACAAATCTCAATGCCACTGTGCTCATTCAATTTAATGTCCATCAGGATCAAATCTGGCTGGGCGCGGTTGGCTATGGCCAAAGTTTCCTCACCGTTTTCGGCTTCTTCAAAGGCAAAAGGGAATGACCGCAACATTTCTCGCAACAATTTACGGTTGACCAACATATCATCCACAAGCAGCAGTGTAGCAGGTGAAAATAAAATCGTTTGTTCCACAGCAGGTTCTTGCATAAAATTGCCCTCCTGCCCATCTAAAACCTCCACATCCGCCAGCGTTAAAGTAAATGTGCTGCCCTGTCCCACTTCACTTTTCACAAAAATTTGTCCATTCATCAACTCTGCCAAACGCTTACTAATGGCCAAACCCAGTCCAGCACCACCATATTTAGCGTGGCTCTGACCATGTTGTTGCTCAAATGCGCCAAAAATAGTTTCCAATTGATCGTCAGGTATGCCAATGCCTGTATCAGTGACTGAAATTTCCAAGCGGAGTTTTTTAGGGTCTCCGCCGATTTTAAAACATTCGCCACTAACCAGAATGCCACCACGGTGCGTAAATTTAACGGCATTACCCACCAAATTCAGTAATACCTGGCGCATACGGGTTTCATCTAAACACAAATAATCAGGCACATCAGCCCCTAAATTAATATCAAAATTCAATTGTTTTTCATTTATTTTTTGTTGAAATATATTGTAGACTTCACTAAGCAAACGGTATGGGTTGACCGCGCTATATTCTAATACTAATTTCCCTGCTTCTATTTTAGATAAATCCAAAATATCATTAATTAGCCGGAGCAAATCATTGCTACTGCGGCGGATAGTATTCAGGTACTCTCGCATGAAGGGAGCAGTGATTTGTTCTTGCATTAATTCTGTAAAACCCATAATCGCATTCATCGGTGTGCGAATTTCATGGCTCATGTTAGCTAAAAATTGACTTTTTGCTTGATTAGCTGATTCTGCTTCTTCCTTAGCAGCGCGCATGGCACTGGTCGTTTTTTCAATTTCTTGCTCTAAAATGCGGTTGTAATCTTTAAGAATTCTTTCTGCTTTTTTACGCGCACCAATATCTTGGAATACTGAAATAGCGAATTGGACTGAACCATCGGCAGCAAGAATAGGGCTGGCCGTCCACTCCAGCGGCACACGGCGATTTTGCAGGCACAAATCCAGACTGTCGCTACTTGCGCCATAGCCGTGTAAAGCTTGGGCAATGGGATGTTGATTGGGCTGCAATGGTTTACCCTGCGCCAGCACTTCATTGTGAAGCAATTGGCTAATTTCCTCTAGCCCCCATTCAGGGCCATGCAATCCCAGAATATTGCGCACGGTTTGATTGATAAAATAAGGCTGATCATTGGAATCCACTACCATAACTCCAACAGGCAATGCTTCCAAGAATTGACGCAAACGTTGTTCATTTTCGCGCGAAATGGCGTCCGCCTTAGCCTGCAAGTCTTCTTCTACCGCATCGGCATGAGCGTTACTCATTTGCAGAATGGTTTCTAACTGATCTTTTTCCTCCTGTAATCCCTTCGCCTGCTCCTCAAAATCATCTTCTAACGCATTGGCATGGGCATTAATCATCTCCACAATTAATTCTAACTCGTTTTTTTCCCGAGTTAATTGTTCAACTTGCTGATGTAGTTCAATGTTTTCACGCTCAAGAGAAAGCAATTGTTGCAAAGATTTAGACATGGCTATGCACCGGAATGCGGATGAGTTTAATTTAATTGATTAGATTATGGCATGGTTACATGAATAGCAGATACAATGTAACCGTTCAGCCCCACCACCTGAGCAGGGGCAATAAAGGTACAGTTCTGCCGCTACGGCTATCCCGAATCACCGGCTGCCAATCATGCCATTGGTGGTAAGTGTCAATAATGGCAGCCAATGGCGCAAATGCGCGCGAGCCTTCTTCCGAACGTGGCCGCAGATGAGTTTTGTCAGCGTTTATGCTTTGGCGCATAATCCCCAGTGCCGCAACGCTGCGCCCAGCTTCATGAATACATTGGTTAATCATGCCTGTAGCCAATTTAATGCTCAGCCACAGTTGTCTGACACGTGCAACGGCTTTTCGGCGTCCGGGCGCGGAGCCAGTCAGCGTTGCGTTGACGTAGGTCGTGGTCACTGAATTTCATGCTGTATACTATGCCTGAAATTTGGGGGGTTGTGCAAATTGGAGGGAGGCTAAATGGTTACTTTTATCCAACTCAGCAGACACCCATTTCATTCACTGCGTCCATTTGAGCGCATATTCATTGTCTAAAGGCTCTCTGAATTCTAAATGGCGAAATTTTGGCGGGTTGGTGCCATCACTTGGCCGAATGAACAAAACATTGCATCAGAAACGAATTTGTAGAAAGTTTATTGCCGCTCAATAGCGCGGCAGAAGAGTGATCAGCGGAATGAACACCAGCATCAGGGCAGCGCGTGGATTAAACCCTTTAACCTTCTTACTCAACCTTACTCAACAGGATAAAAAAATAATGACCTATTGCGTAGGCATTTTATTACGAGACGGCTTGGTCATGGCGTCGGATTCGCGCACCAACGCGGGCGTAGACCAAGTGGCGACATTTCGCAAAATGACCGTATTGCATCGTCCAGGCGAGCGGATCATCACCTTGACGACGGCGGGCAACTTGGCGATTTCGCAAGCCATTTTACATCGCCTGAAAGCGGCGTTACCCATTGAAAATGGGATAGATACGCTGTACACCGTCACGGATATGTTTAGCGCCGCCAAGCTGGTCGGCAAGGCGGTGCGCGATACCCATGACGAAGACGGCGAGCATTTGCGCCGCCACAATACGGAATTTAATTCCTCTATTTTGCTCGGCGGCCAGATTGGCAGCGAGTGTCCGCGTTTGTTCAATATTTACTCAGCGGGCAATTTTATTGAGGCCTGTGAAGAAACGCCGTACTTTCAAATCGGTGAAACTAAATACGGTAAGCCGATTTTAGACCGCGTTGTCACCTTTGAAAGCTCGTTGCTGGTCAGCGCCAAATGCACCTTGTTGTCGTTTGATTCTACCATCCGCAGCAACATTTCCGTTGCGCTGCCGATTGATATATTCATCTACCGCCGCGATAGCTTGCAATTTGGCGGCATCCGCACGGTTGATGAGCAAGACCGCTATTTTCTTCATATTCGCAAACGCTGGGGCGAAAGCCTGCGCCAGGCGTTTACGGAAATGCCTGACCCGGATTGGATATTTTAATGGCAAATTCTTTGGGGTTTGAGGGGATAATACTTGACTGTAGCGGTGGGGTAAGCAATACTTCCTCAATTTCAGGATCATTTTTCTGGCTTACGGATACAGAGAGCGTATAACTCATGAGACTTACCACAAAGGGGCGGTATGCGGTGACCGCGATGTTAGACCTGGCGCTGCATAGCAGCACGGGCAAATCCACCGCATTGGGAGGTATTTCCGAACGACAGGGAATTTCGTTATCTTATCTTGAACAATTGTTCTCCAGCTTGCGCATCCACAATTTGGTGTCTAGCGCACGCGGGCCAGGTGGTGGTTACCGGCTAGCCCGTGATGCTCATGCCATTTCGGTCGCGGAAGTGATTTTGGCCGTGGACGAAACGGTGGATGCGCGCAAGTGTGCTGGCAAGGAAAACTGCACACGCGATGGCCAATGCCTCACTCATGTGCTATGGTCAGAGTTGAGTGTAAAAATTCAATCATTTTTAAGCGAAATCACTCTGGGCCAATTGATGGAGCAGCGCAATTGCCAGCACCCCGAAGAGCCTAAGCCCAAGCGCACTCGGCGGCGGATTGTGCGCATAGCACCCACGCCCTAAGGCGGTTTTAGTCAGCAGAGAACACGCGCTTGGCGGGAACGCCGCCGTAGGCGGGAACGCCGCCGTAAGCGGGAACGCCGCCATGACCGGTCTTTTAGGTGATCGGCTTTGTTGCGAAAGACTACATCGCTTTGTTTGCCTTGCGCGCACGCGGTTAAAAATATCTGCGGATTTGCAGGTACTTTAGTTTATTTGCAGTCACCCAATTCCTGGATAAAAAACATACTATTTTGGAAGGAGAAATCAATGGCGATTACGATTACAACCTCAGCCGCTCAGCACATTGCAAAGCAGTTGCAGGCGCAGCCTGCGTGCGTGGGTTTGCGTTTGCGTGTGAAACCCTCCGGCTGCTCGGGGTATGGTTATGAAGTTAGCTATGCGGATGCGGTAGAGACACAGGACGAGGTGTTTGACACCCAGAACGTGCGCGTTGTCATCGACCGAGGCAGCTTGGTGTATCTGGATGGCACGGAAGTGGATTTTGTGCGCGAGGGGTTGAATGAACGTTTTGTGTTCAACAATCCCAATGTCAAAAATGCCTGCGGCTGCGGCAGCAGCTTTGCTGTGTAGGCCGTGCTATGTGGGATGAATTCGAGCTTGCTACCCGTGCAGTGCGCGCGGGCATCCACCGCACCGCCGAGGGCGAGCATAGCGAGGCACTGTTTTTAACCTCAAGCTATGTATTTGATAATGCAGCGCAAGCTGCCGCACGGTTTAGTGGCGCGGAAACGGGCAATATTTATTCGCGCTTTACCAACCCTACGGTACGCATGTTTGAGGAACGCCTGGCCGCGCTGGAGGGTGGCGAGCGGTGCGTGGCCACCGCATCGGGCATGGCAGCGATTCTGAGCTTATGCTTGGGTGTGTTAAAAACTGGCGACCATGTGGTGGCATCGCGTAGCATTTTTGGCACTACCGTGATGCTGTTCAACAATTTATTGGCGCGGTTGGGCATTGCAACCAGTTGGGTGGCGTTGGCAGATGTGTCTGCCTGGCAGGCCGCCATGCGCACCAATACCCGGCTGCTGTTTTTGGAAACGCCGTCCAATCCGCTGACTGAAGTGGCCGACATCCGTGCGCTTGCCGAATTGGCTAAGGCGCATGGCGCGCTGTTGGCCGTGGACAATTGCTTCTGCACGCCGGTGTTGCAACGCCCGCTGGAATTGGGCGCGGACATTGTGGTGCATTCTGCCACCAAATTCCTTGATGGTCAGGGCCGGTGCCTGGGGGGGGCCGTGGTTGGCGACGCGAAAACCGTGGGTAATGATGTGTTTATGGTGTTGCGCAATGGCGGCCCGACCATGAGTCCGTTCAATGCTTGGGTATTTCTTAAAGGTCTGGAAACCCTGCGCGTGCGCATGAACGAAAGCTGCCGCAGCGCGTTAGAATTGGCGCGCTGGCTGGAAAGCTTGCCCAATGTGCGGCGGGTGTATTACCCCGGCCTGCCGTCGCACCCGCAATACCAACTGGCGCAACGCCAGCAAGACGGCCATGGCGCGTTGTTGGCATTCGTGGTGGATGGCGGGCGCGAGGCAGCATGGCAACTCATTGATTCAACAAAATTATTATCTATAACCGCTAATCTGGGCGACACCAAAACCACCATTGTCCATCCGGCCACCACCACCCATGGCCGCTTAACGCCGGAACAACGCGCCGAAGCGGGCATTGATGATGGCTTGGTGCGCATTTCGGTAGGGCTGGAAGATTGGCGCGATATTCAAAAGGATTTGGCGCGTGGCTTAGGGATTTGAACTCCGTGATGGCACATTGAAAAAAATGTTATCCCGTTTGCGTGAATATGCGCAGCTCATGCGCCTGCACAGACCCATCGGCATTTACTTGCTGCTGTGGCCCACACTGTGGGCGGTGTGGATTGCAGGCAACGGCTTTCCCGCGTTGGATATTATTGTAATTTTCACGCTGGGCGTGGTGCTGATGCGTTCAGCGGGCTGCGTGATCAATGACTACGCGGATCGCGATTTTGACCCACACGTGGCGCGCACGCGCGACCGTCCGATTGCCGCCGGACGGGTTACGCCGCGTGAAGCGCTGCGGCTATTCGTTGTACTGTGTGTGTTGGCCTTTGTGTTGGTATTGCAACTCAACTGGCTCACCATTGCCCTATCTTTGGGTGCCGTTGCCTTGGCTACGGTCTACCCATTCATGAAGCGCCATACCCATTGGCCGCAAGCTGTGCTGGGCGCGGCCTTCGCCTGGAGCATCCCCATGGCGTTCGCCGCGCAAACTCACAACGTGCCGTGGCTGGCATGGTGGCTGTTTGCCACCGCACTGGCGTGGACGGTGATGTATGACACCTTGTACGCCATGGCCGACCGCGAGGAGGATACGCGCATTGGCGTGAAATCCACCGCCATTTTATTTGGCCACCACGACCGTCTGATTACTGCCCTGTTGCAACTGGGCGTGCTGGCATCTCTGGCTGGGTTGGGCGGGCATCTGCATTTTGGCGTATTGTACTTTGCCGCACTGGCCGTGGTTGCCCTGTTATTTGGTTATCAGCAATGGCTGATTCGCCACCGTCAGCCGCAACCCTGTTTTCAAGCATTTGTGAATAACCAATGGGTAGGCGCAGCAGTATTTATCGGCATTGTCGCGGCTTACGCGCAAGAGGCAGGATGTATCTCGCTGTAGCGGCAGCGGTCATCCGCGATGGCGCGGGGCGAATTTTGCTCGCCAAACGCCCGTTGCATGTGCATCAGGGCGGTAAATGGGAATTCCCCGGCGGCAAATTGCAGCACAACGAACTGCCCGAAGCCGCGTTGTACCGCGAATTGCACGAAGAATTGGGCATCGCCATTCAAAACCCCACGCCGTTGCTGCGCGTGCGTCACACCTACTACGGCGGCGTTCCCGCCCCTGAGCGCGCTGTGCTGCTTGATGTGTGGGAAGTGCATTCCTGGCAAGGCCAGGCATATGGAGCCGAAGGCCAGGAAGTGCGCTGGTTCGCCCCATCCGAATTACCCAGCTTGGACGTGCCTGCTGCCAACCGCGCCATTGTCACCGCCGCACGGCTGCCAGATTATTACGCCATCAGCCCGGAATGGCCATTGCAACGCCCTTGGGCCGAATTCCTAACCGCGCTGACGCGCGCGTTGGATTCAGGCATCCGCTTGATGCAACTGCGCCAGCCGCAATGGCAACACCACCCCAACTATCCAGCCGCTGTGCGCCAAGCCGCGCAATTGTGCCATGAATATGACGCGCGGCTGTTGCTCAACGGCGATTGGACACTGGCGTTGGACAGCGGTTGCGACGGTGTGCATTTGCCTGCACGCGCGCTACGGCAGTATTCCCACCTACGCCAACCCTTCCCCGCACACATCCCAACGGATTTTTGGGTGGCGGCTTCGTGTCACAACAGCGAAGAAATCCAACTCGCCAACACCTTGCCTGTACACTTCATCACCCTCTCGCCCGTGCGCCACACCCAAACCCATCCAAACGCGCAACCACTTGGCTGGCATCGTTTTTTTCAATACACCGAACGGGCAGAAAAACCCGTGTACGCCCTCGGCGGCTTGTCACCCGCACAGTGGCAACAAGCCCGCGCCCATGGCGCACAGGGCATAGCTGCAATTCGCGGCTTGTGGCAGTCCGTACCCATTTGACCAGTTGGATAAACCCTTCAACAGGCTCAGGCGGGAAATTGGATAACGGTATTACAAACAGGAATAAATCTCAAGTTATTAGCGGTTGCAGTATGGTTATGAAACAATTACTCAATTAGCTGGTAGGGTGGGCGAAACGCCACCACAAATCCCAAATTCCGGTACGATATTTCCATCCGCCAACAATACTTTCCGCCGGCGCAGTAAAGTTGCTTTCATTTTGTTACCGCGAAGATTGCTACACGGATAACATCCCTTCACTCGTGCTGAGCCTGTCGAAGCAAGGGATGTTATCCGTTTTTCTTATCACTGCTTCGGCGATTGGAAGATTATCGGCCAGTAATCTGTTGTGACGGTGTTCCGATTATAGATTGATTGAATGCCCAATGTACGAGTCCGGGTTTCGCCCTAGCTGACTTCATAGCCCAATAGATATGGAAACGCCGGTTCTGCCCATCCGGGCCGGGTTTTATTGCAAATCAATCCACACCGCCGGTATCGCCTTCAAGTCGCGGAAGTGTTTGTCGGTAGAGACGACGCACTGGCAATGATGATGCAGTGCCAGCGCGACATGCACGGCGTCCATTGCATTGAGCGGCTCGGCCTGAATCACCAAAAGCGCGTTGCTGAAGATGCCAGCCGGCGTTTTCAGCAACTTAGTTTTCTCGAAAATTTTGCGACATACCGCAATGAGTTCATGTTGACCTTGTTTGTGGGGCTTTGCCAAAACCTCCTCGCAAGGCCCGTAGCTCCTCCAGAATTTCCGCGTGAGTGCGGCGCGGAAACGCCAGCTTGTCCGCTTCGGCGAAAATATCCAGCACACTGTTCGTGCCATGCGCTGGTTTGTCCGGCACGGCTTGCACGGAAACCAGCACTTTCTTGCCCCACAGCGATTTCGGGAATTTAGCGGTCAACATTCCCTGCTCGTTGACAATGGCTTCCAGTCTCATGGCGTTTTCTCTTGGTTTATGCGGTGTGTTGAGCGTCCCGCTGGCGCAACTCAAGCGTGGTAGCTTTGTCTGAGGAACAAAGCCTATATGTTGTGGCTCTCGCAAAAAGACGCTCAGCCCAACACACCGGTCTACCTCGCTAATAAACCTTATATGGATCACACTCGTGTCCACACCACAGGGTTGAGTGACAAGCGAATGCGTAATTTAATTTTAAATGCACACAACTATTCGGAATAGCATTACACTCGTTTGCTAATTCATTTACCTCCGCCCTACTTCTTACTCTAGCCTCATCTGAACTTCGATCTACAGCATAAACAGTACATATCTTGTTTTGTCCTGATTTTTTTTCAGTCTCCATGCACCATTGTTCCAAAGCGGGATTGTCCTTATCCTGACATGGTTCATTAGTAGGTGGAGGCGTCACAGGCGTGGTCGGCTGCTGTGGCTCCTCATCTTTCCCCACATTCACATCAGCCCAAGCAAATTGCGGGATAGCTGTTGTTGTCTCACCTGTGCCAGAGAAAAACACGGTATAGGTACCTTCTTTACCAGATGAAAATTTTGCTTTAGATATTGTATAAGCGGATTCTTTATCTGGATAAAATGTTTCATTTTTTTCTGTGGATACTGAAGCGTCTTTAGGATATACATACCATAAAATGGTATCTTCGGAGAAGATATTGTTGACACCAGCTGTGGCTCTTCCACTTATCTGAATAGAGTCATCCACTTTTCCACTGCCTCCATTTACAGATAATTCCGGTAGGCTGACTAATTTCCATTCCTTAGAAAATAACTCGGCATCGTCAAGTTCGGCAAATTTTCCGAAAGCGCCTAGTGACAGCCCTACATTTACTTCTAATTTAGCAGCTACATCAAAAGTCTTCATCTGCGCAGGTGGATACCCGATCCGTGCAAGCGGCGGCGTACTGACAGCCCCTAATGTTGCTGAAACAGAAGGTTCGACAGATACTTTAGGACCTGCCAGTGCATAAAATCTGACCGCCAGTTCAGGGATAAGACGAAGTTCAACGGATACCGTATCTTCCAATTCAGGAAATGCTTTTGCAGCATCCAATTTAAATTCAAGTGTCGGCGACTCGGACATTTTTTCCCATGAGTTTTTGGTTGGATTAAATTCCACGCCGATAGCCGCTTTTCCTACGGCACTTGCCGATGCTTCCGATGTTAATCCTAATGATGTTTTAATACTGGCTTTGCCTTTCAGTGTCAGGGTAGTTACCTGAAAAACAGGAACACCGGCAACCACATAAGATTGGACTGAACGTCGTGTGAGAAAAGTTTTTTCAACACTACACTCAATGGCAGCTTTACCCTTTATGGAAAAGCCGATACCAGCCGTTAAAGCACCTCTTGCAATCGCCTGCCCGCCTATTAATTTAGGGACAAAAAATCCGTCACGTTTCCAAGATAAGTTAAAATCAAAAGTAGGCTCAAAACTAATTTTTGTGTATGCTTTAATTGAACCGTTAGTTTCAGCCTCACATAAATCGTCTAATAAATCATCTAATGATGTTTCTTGGGATATTAATATGTTACCGGAACTCCTAAAATCTTTCACAGAGTCGGATGTAATAGATCTTGAACCGGTGCTTTTGGCTGAAAGGCCATTCAAAGAATTATCGGACTCATATAATGTGACTTGTGTGGAAATAGTCGCCTCATCCAATATATCAGATAATGTTGCGTCGGTTGTTTCTACCATCAGTTTATTATTAATGATAACAGTACGTTGTACTGTACGAATATGCATGTTATTTCCCACATGGATAAATAGCACACTCCCTAATTCTGGTAATTTTATACTGTTAAAACGCGAAAAAGTATATTGTGTACCATTTTGTACTACGTCACCTAAACCGATTTCTTCATCAGTATGAAACGTGACAGTAGGATTGACCTTAATTGGCGTAGTCAGCGTAGTTAGCGTATGATACTGGCGTTTAGAACTACGATTATTATCCTGGTCAACAGCGATTACCAGCACATAATAACTCGTTCCCGGATAAAGTCCAGTAATGACTTGTTCTGTTTTTCCGGTAACAGTTGATTTCAATGTTCTTATGTCCGGTTCAAAATCAGGCTGTTGGGATAAATGAATTTCATATTTCATGGCACTGGCAGGTGTTGTGTCATCTTGAGCCGGTTCCCATGCTAAAGTAGCTTTATCCATGTCAGACGGCGCACTGAAAGAAATACCTGGAAATTGGGGCGTGGATGGTTTTGAAAAATTGATCGCCACATACTGTCTCTCCCCACTCCTCTCCCCCTGCTTATCCACCGCCACCACCAGCACATAATACGTCTTGCCGGTTTCCAGCCCGCTAATCTCCGCCTCGGTCACGCCGAACACCTGAGTGCGGCGGGTCGCGTCGCTGGGCGTGAAATTCGCGGTTTCCGACACATGGATTTCATAGCCCATTTGATCGGCTGGCGTCACGTCGTCGGTGGCGGCCTGCCAGGTGACTTTGGCCGTGTTGGGGCCGGATTGCTCGACAAACACCTTGCCCAGCTTGGGCGTGGAGGTGGAGGTTTTGTTGCCTTTACTGTCTAACCCTATGGATTCTAGAATAGACTTGTCCTCTATATAATTATTTGAATAATAACAATTTTTTATGTAGACAAGGCTGCTTTATAGGGCTTTTTATGAAAACCTGTTTCGATGCTACATCGTAACTATTTGTTATTATAAAGGTTATAAGCATGGACAAGTCTAATATCTTCGTCCCATTGGGCGATTTCATCATTACAGCCGGGGAGGGTGAATAGCATAAAAAGCAAGGGCAGCCATAAGGGCAACGTTTTCATGTGCATGGTGTTTTCCTCTGTAGATAATGATGTGGGTATCTGCTTAAAGTTGTTTTCCTGTTTTCTCGCCGGATTACTCCTCTGGCGTGGGCAGCAGGCGGACGAATTCCACCAGGCTGACTACGTGGTCCACGCCGTCTACGCTGCGTACGGCGGCAAGAACGTTGGCGGCTTCGGTGCGGGTGAGCAGGCCCATGAGGTATACGGTGTTGCCGTACACGATGGTTTTTACGTAGGAGGCATCCATGCCATATTTGCCAGCCAGTGCGGTGCGGATGCGGGTGGCCAGCCAGTTCTCGCTGTTGTCGGCGCTGGCTTGCGCGTAGTTGCTGGACAATTGCAGTTGGTTATGCACGCGGCGCACGCCAGGATAGGCGGCAACGATGTTGGCGGCCAGCGCGCGCTGTTGCGGGGTTTGCGCCAGGCCGGTGAGCAGCACGGTTTGGTTGTAGCAGTCGGTTTGAATCGTGGCGTTGGCGAAGTCAGGGTTTTCGGCGAATACTGCACGCAAGTGTTTTACCGTGTCGCCGTCCTGGCGTTGCACGCTCCAGTCGCGTCGGTCATTGAAGGTGGTAATGCCGCCAGAAACTACGCTGGCGGCGGTGCCTAGCACCAGGGCGGTGCCGCAGGCGGAGAGCGTGGCCATCAGCAACGCGGCGCAGGATAGACGGAGTGCAAATGACATGGTTGCTCCTTAATTTTGTGATTTTCAGCAGAGTTTAGCGCAAGACTTCCCCCATTGGGAAGCCTATGCAACTACATTTTAAAGCATAATACGCCATCCTTTAAGCCCCTGGCAGCATCGCTTAATTGACTGATGGCGCTGTGGGTGTCGTGCAGGGATTCCATGGTTTGTTGAAATTCTTCGCCCAATTCATTCATGGTGCGGTGAATTTGTTGGGTCAGTTGGCATTGGCTGTTCATGCCCACGCCCACTTCTTGAAAGCTGGGAGACAGGGCTTGCACTTTTTGGATAATTTGTCCCAATTGAATGTTGATTTGTTCTGTTTCACGCCCGCTGTGCGCGACTTGGCTGATGAATTTATCCATTTCAGCAACACCAGAGGAAACGGCATGTTGCATTTCTTTTACCATGAATTCAATGTCTAAGGTAGCCATTGCGGTTTGGTCAGCCAGGCGGCGGATTTCTTGGGCGACCACCGTGAAGCCGCGACCAAATTCGCCCGCTTTTTCTGCTTCAATGGCGGCATTGAGCGACAGCAGGTTGGTTTGATCCGCGACTCTGGCGATGGTGGTGACCACAGTGGTAATTTTGTCTGCTTTTTCATCGAGTTCGCGTAAGCGGCCATACACTGTGCGTGATGCGCTTGCCATGCTGTCCATGATGATTTTCATGTTGGTAAGCGTGGCCAGGCCATGATTGGCGAATTCAGCGGCTTCTTGCGATTGTTCTGCTACGCTCAAAATCGTGCCAGTCAATTCTTCGGCCAGGCTGGAAATATGGCTGACGGAATCTCTGACTTGTAACACAGACGCGCTTTGTTTATTTAAGATAATTTCCTGTTCTTTGGCGGTGGCAGTTAATTGTGTGGCCGAGGAACTGATTTGAATGCCGGATTGTTGCACTTGCTTGAGAATTTCCTTAAAAGCATTCAGCATAGTGTTGAAGTGAATCGTAAGAATGCTGACTTCATTGCAACTGTCATTGGCAGCCAAATTTTCACGCAAATCATACTCTGCTAAACGGCCCAGTTGTTGCCGCAAGCGCGCCATGGGGCGGCTGAAGATATGAGAAAAATACCAGGATGACAGCACGGTCAGTGCGGCCAGCAGCAATAACATGCCGCTGCCAGCGCGTAGCAGCAGTGTGTGAATCGGTGCGCGGATGTCGTCCATGTATACGGTTGCGCCAATGTACCAGTCCAGCGGGGCAAGATATTGTGTATAGGCTTCTTTTTCAAAGATATATTGTCCTTCTGCACCCGGTTTATCCCATAGGTAACGCAAGGGCTGTTCTGGATGCGCTGCCGCTGCCATCAATTCATCGGTTAAGATTTTGCCGGTTATGGGATTGGAGAGGTGGGCTAGGTCTTGGTTGCCCATAGCGGGGTGGGCAATGATGCGTTTTTTGCCGTCAAAAATAAATAAATAGCCATGGTCAGCGAATTGCTCGCGCTGAATTGCCGTGCGCATACGCGCTTCTAGCGCGTTGAGTTGGCTGGTATATTCTGCTTCAATCTCATCAATGTATATGCCGCTGGCCAATATCCATTCCCATTCCGGGAAGTGTTTGCCATAGGTGAGTTTTTCCTGCGGTTCTGAGCCATTGAGGCGTGGCCACCAATAGCGGACGTCTGCCTCGCCTTTGTCGCGCGCGCGCTGAATCAAATCCGGCGCAAAATTGTAGCCGCGCGCATCTTTGACTGTGGCTAGACTTTTGCCGTGCAATTCGTGCTCAGGATGGGCTACTAGCACGGCTTGGTAGTCCCAGATAAACAGGTAGTCATTTTTGCCGTAACGGAATTGCTTAAACATTTCGATAACTTGCGCCTTGGCTACGTCTTCTGTCATTTCGCCGCTGGCGGTTTTTTGATACATGGCGCGCACGTAAACTTCCGCCAGGCTGACGATGTTTTTAAGCTCTAACCGCCGCCGTTCTAGCGTGGCTTCGCGGTAATCCTGCAAGTGTTGGTAGTGGCTGGTGATGTCCTGGACTATCATGCGCAA
>DYPE01000047.1 GCA_020720085.1 Dichelobacter nodosus
ATAAAATATTACGCCCTTTCAGGGCGTGTTTTTTGTCTAACTTAATGGCAGTGGCCTTTATGCTGGACATTATTGCGAATCTACCGGCATATCCAAATGGCGCTCCACCAGACGATTGAACGCACCACATTCATGGATCATTTGCAAACCCCGGTTGAACTCCCACAACACCATCAAGCTGTCCGGCGCAGATTTAGGAAATAATACATACAGTTCGGAGCTGCTTAACGGCTTGCCCACGGGCTGCAAATGCCAATCACGGCCTGTGTTATATTGCAGGCGGCGGTATACCGTTTCATCCAAGGCCATGAAATCCACCCGCCCGCGCTCCAACATCCGCGCGCACACTTCAATGGAAGCGGGGGAGATGATGGAAATCGCAGCAGTATCCACCAATTTTTGTAAGCTTTGATCCAACACATGGCCAATGGGCGAACACATGCGGTGGCCAGTGAGATCGTCTAGGGTATGGAAATCTAACCCCCGATCCTGGCTGATATAAATGCGTTGTACCAGCGGATAAATCGGGTCTGAGTAGTAAAAGTCTTCTGCCAATTCCTGGCTGTGAAAATGGGGAAATGTGCCAGCATATTGGCCACGCGCCACGCCAGCAAATGCGCGTTGCCACGGCAGGTACACCACATGCGCTTCGCGCCCCACTGCGCCAAATGCGGCAGTGACGATTTCCGCAATCAAACCGCCACCCGGCAAGTGGCGATCCACGAAGGGGGCGTATTGGTTGCCAGTCACCAGCGGCGCTATTGGCGTCCAAAACCCTGGCTGGGCGCGGGCTGTAGCGTTTAACGCCAGAACAGTGGCAATGCAAATGGCGATTTTATGCAACATCGCGGCACTCCGTAGGTAAACGTAAACGAAACACACTGCCTTTGCCCACTTCACTTTCTACGAGTAACGCGCCGCCCATCATGCGCGCATAGCCGCTGCTGATAGCCAATCCTAACCCCATGCCATCATAGGCACGGGTGGATGAGTTATCCGCTTGGTCAAACATGGCGAAAATAGATTCTTGACGTTCTTTGGGAATGCCAATGCCCGTGTCGCTGATTTCAAATTGCATCCAATCACACGGGCCTTCCACTGCATTTTCGCGCCGCACCGAGAAACGAATCAGGCCATTTTCAGTGTATTTGCAGGCATTTTCTAATAAATTCAGCAAGCTCTGCGCAATTTTATTGCGATCACCCAACATGTCGCCTGCCGTGCCAGGACAATCAAATTCAAAGGTATTGCCATGTTCTGGTGCCCATTGGCGCACGGTGCCAAGAATTTCTTCCAGCATTTCACTCACGGCAAAACGACTTTGGTGAAATTCGACTTGGCCAGACTCAATTTTGGAAATATCCAGCACATCGTTGACCATGCTCAGCAATTGCTGGCCTGATTGTAAAATTTTAGCCAAGTCCCCGCTAATTTCTTCCGGCGTCATGTCCGCCACTTCTTCTTGTAAAATTTCACTATAGCCAATCACTGCGTTGAGCGGCGTGCGTAGTTCGTGGCTCATTTTGGCGATGAATTGGCTTTTTGCAATATTGGCCGCTTCTGCGGCAGCGCGGGCCTCCTGCATTTCCAATAGCAAACGCTCGCGTTCAGCGCTTTTTTCACTGATGGCTTGCAATAAATTATTGGCTGACGCAGCCAATAGGCCCAGTTCATTATTTTGATGTTTGGTTGGCAAGTGCAGTTTATTTTCACCAGGATTAGCAGGATCAATGCCCGCCAAATAGCCCGCCATATTGGACAATGGCTGGTTAATCATGGATTGGACTAAAAAGAATACAAAAGTGACCAGTAATAAATTTAGCCCGGAGATAAATAAGAGTGCAACCACTGAACGCTCAATAAATCCCTTGGCAATCAGGTGCGTATCCACATGCACTTGCAACATGCCATAGGCAGCAACAGCAGAAGGCTCATCACCACTTAAGGAAATAGAATAATAGCGATGCTCGCCAAATAAACCTGCCGAGAGCCAACGCCAGTGCGATGGGCTGCGCGGGCGTTGTTCTTCCGCCAGCACACTGTTTTGATCGTCAGTCAGCACCACGCGAAAAATAGGACCATAATTCAATAGCCCTCTTACCACCTCATCCGCCAATACTGGGTCAAGTTGATACACGGCTTGGGTGGCTGGTTTTTTAAGCGTTTGTAATACTTGCTCAGTGGTATTGTCCACTTCGCGTTGGACGCTAAAATAATCCAAATAAATTTGCAACAAACTAAAGGCAATGCCCAAGCCGATTGCGACAATCACAAAGGCAAGCGCCAGCCGTGCAGATAAACGGTGAAGCAGAGGAATGGTTTTCATGGTAAGTTTGCCTCGCCAGGCATACACTTTTAATTGCGAATTTTACTTAAGGTCTTTTCCGTCCACAGGGACTCTTCTAAATTGGGATCATCAAACGTCACCACATTTTTGGGAATCACAGCCCAACTTTCATGGCCATTGGCCAAGTCTTTGCCATACCAATATCCCCACGACAAGGCGCGCGGGTCTTTGCCTTGATACCCAGGCGCAGTATGCCAATCACGCTCGATAAATTTAATGTGGTTGCCATCCTTAAAATAATCGGTGCGATAATCCGCAAACGTTTCGGTGTCAACATAGCTGATGCGATAATCATACCACCAATGTTCAAATTTGGCCGTGCTTTTTATTTTATATACAGGCCGTCCCTTGGGCAAACAGGAAGCCAAAGGCAGGTTTTGCATGAATTCATTACGCTCATTAGACTTAATCTCCATAACACCCAGGCAATTGGCATAGGTTTCCTGGCCCTGCAACTCATGGGTTTCATGCGATGGCTTGCGCAAGTATACGTCACCAAAGGTAAAGTCAGATCCGCTCCACGCATCTTCCTGCGCGGGTTCGGCAAACCGGCGCAAGCGCCGCTGGGTAGGGATCCAAATCACATACGATGAGCTTTTGTTGTCATCTTCGTATTCGGTAATGAGCAATCCTGTGCCGCGTAGGCTGCCCGAACGAAAAATGGCTAAATCACGCGCTTTGATAATGCCATCGTTATACCCATTGTTTAAGAAACGCTCCACGGTATTGGTGGCCAATATGCCATCATTTTGGCGTTTAATTACAATGGTAATGGCATTACCTTGTTGGGTAATGCCATAATTTTTGAAGGCATAAAAGTGGTTGACAAAATACACTTGGGCAATGATTTCATCTGCACTAAGCTCGGTTTGGAGTGGATAAGGCAGGTCTTTGGGGGCAGCGATAGCGGCAATGGGAAAAATGAGCGACAGCAACCCCCACGCTTGATAGAAACGCATTATTTATCCTCCATTTTGTGGTGTTTTTATATGCACTTCGTGGGCAGCGTAGGTCAAATTGGCTTCTGCTGCCCGCGCACGCCATGGTGTGGCCATGGTGCTGTAGTGCATTTTTTCTAATTGATTATAATGTAAAAAATTTAAGCGGCCCTATAAGAGGGCTGGCATCCCCACCTAAAAATTATCTAGCATTTTTTTATGATATTTTTTAAGTATAGTCTTGTCTCGCCATTCTGCAAAGTGTTTCAATTTTAGCGGGAGGGTTGCATTTTGCCAGGTGCGATAGCCCGCACGCGGACGTGGCAGCGTGACTGGCCAGCGTTGCCCGCGCCGTCCCGTTACGTGCAGGGAAGGCTGACGAAAATTGTGGGTTGACGCGCGCAGTGGATTATGCTTTCTTGCTAAGAATACTCATCAACACCCGGCGGCCATCTTCCAAGACGATGCGCTCTGCCGTGCCTTCTACAGCAAACTCGTTGGTACGCGGCTTGGCGCGGGCGATGGAGTGGATGGTCATGGGGGTATTGCTATTGAGCAGCTTGCCGAAATATTCACGAATGGCATCTTCGTGGTATTTTTCCGGCAAAATTACGGTAAAGGGCTGGCCCAGCAATTCCTCTGGTGAGAAACCGAACAGGCTGGCATAGGCGGGGTTGACGCGCAGGTAGCGCCCTCGGTCGTCGGTGATGGCAATGCCCAGGCCAGAGGCAAGGAATAACTGTAGCAGCATTTCTTCCATGCGCAATGCGCTTAGCGAAGTGGCGGTGCGTTTGGCCAGGTCTTCGCCCAACAGCCATTGCGGCCAGGAGCTGATGGGGAATTTATCCGCCATGCGGCTCCATAAAATAGGCCGGTGTGCGCCGTCTTTGCAATGGACTGGAATTTCGCGGTAGTTAAAATCTTGTTCCGTGTGAATGAGTTCCTGCGCCACTGCGGCGGAAGGGAGCAGGCGTTGCCAGATGTCCTGTCGGCCTACGGTTTCTTCGGATTTGTATCCGGTGATGCGCTCAGCCTCTTGATTCCAGGCGATAATGCGGCCATTGGTGTCGCAGGCAACAATCAGAAATGGCAAGTCATTGAGCAGCATCTTGATTTTATTTTGGTTTTCATTGCTGATTTGTTCCAGGTATTTATATTCGGAAATATCCACGGCGTACAAGGTTACGCCAAGAATTTCGCCATCTTTGCTGCGGTAAGGCAGCCGCCCGGCCTTAATCCAGCGCATATTGCCCTGCAAGTCTGGGTAATGGGCAATGGTCTCGGCGGCGGCCTGACCGGAGCGCACCACCACCATGTTGTCGGCATAAAATTTGGCTGGTTCGCGCTCTAAGTTCAGTACGCGGCTGGCCTGTTGATTGGCGCGCAACAGGCGGTTGTCGCGGTCGCGATACCAAATCATCACCGGAATATTGTTAAACAGCGCTTGGTATTCCTCCCATTGGCCGCGTAGCGTTTCCCACATGCGCTGGCGTTCGCTGATATTGTGCATTAATTCAAAATGATACAAAATCTGACCCGTGCTATCGCGCACTGCATCGGCGCGTTCCCAAATCGGAAAGCGGTTGCCTTCCACATCCATCGCGTCCAGCTCGCCGCTCCAACTTCCGCCGCGTGCAAGCACCGGGGCCACTTCGCGTTGAATAATTTCTTGCGATTCCGGCGGATAGTACGCGCGTGCCTTGCCCTGGGTTTGCGGCAATGCTTGACCGAACAATTTTTCATGTGCCGGATTGATATAAATTAATTTACCATCGCGGCCACTGATGGCAATGGCCTCTTCAGAGGCGTGGATAATGGAACGGAACAGACGTAAATTACTTTGCGCTTCAGTGCGTTCGGTTACGTCTATGCCCACGCTTAGCAAGTAATCCAAACTGCCGTCCGCTTGCACCAGCGCGCGGCTGTGCCATTCAATCAGCACGGCTCTGCCATTTTTGGCCAGCATGTGCGATTCCATCATCGAGGGCCGCAACGATTTGATAAGCGAGTCAAACTCCGCGCTGGCCATGATTTTTTCATCCTCTGGGATGAATTTCAGATACTCCTGCTCCACCACTTCATCGTGCGCGTAGCCCAGGGCTTCGAGCATGGCGCGGTTCATCATGCGGATTTTGCCATTGGGGTTAATGGCATAAAAATATGCTGGCGAGGCTTGCACCAACGTATGAATAAATTCTTTTTCTTTGCGCAGGGCTTCTTCCTGATCGCGCCGCTCGGTAATGTCTTTGATGGTGGCACATACCAGCGAACGGCCTTGAAATAAGTACGTGCTGCCAATGGAAATTTCCACAGGAAACAAGCTGCCGTCCTTTTTCTTGTGCCAGCGCAGCGGAATTAGGTTGGTGCGTTTGCCGCTGGGAGTAAGCGTGGCGCGCGCGCGTGAGGTTTCACCAGATAAATCTTCCACGCTTAAGTGCACATATTCATCTTTGGTGTAACCGTATAGATGCAAGGCCACGCTGTTGACATCAAAAATATGTTGGGTATTGGGATCAAATACGATAATGGCGCTGGAGGAGGCTTCAAATAATTGCCGGTATTTGGATTGGCTTTCCCATAATGCGGTTTCGATGTCTTGTTTTTCAGTAATATCACGGATTAACAACATTTCCATCGCGCGGCCTTGGCTTTCCACGAGCGCGACGGTGATTTCCACCGGAAACACGCCGCCATCCTTACGACGATGGTGACGCAAACGGCTATATTGCTGGCGGCGTGTAGTTTTGCCGAATTTTTCTACCTGCGCGGACAAATCCCACCGGCTTTTTTCCATGAATTCTTTGCGTGAGTAGCCATAAATTTGGGTGGCCGCTTTATTGACTTCCAATATTTTGCCGGTTTCTGCGTCCACGATGAAAATCGCGGCGGATTCTATGTCCAACAATTGCTGGTATTTATCACTCTGGTGGTGGCTTTCCGCTAAAGGTTGCTCCGTGATGTCGGCGTGAAAGCCAATAATGCGCAACGCGCCATTGTCCTCGCGTGCGGCATAGGCGCGGCAGGACATCTGGCGGTAACCGCCGTTTTTGTGTTGAAGCCTATGTTCATTTTCTAGCAAAGGGCGCTTGCCGCGCTGACAGTCTTCTAAATCGGCCTTCACTCTGGCGTAATCCAACGGATGCACACGGTCAAGCCAGGTATTTATTTGATTGGGAAGGTCGCTTTCCGCATATCCCAACATCGGTTTCCATTGGCGGGAAAATATCATTGCTCCGCTGTCGGGCAGCCATTCCCACAGCCCAACCTGCGCTTGGCCCGCACCATGGCGCTGGCGCAGGGTTTCTTCGGTTTTTTTGAACGCAGTGATGTCGGCAAATGAAATCAATACTGCATAAGGGGTTGTGACGTCATCGCGCCAAATCGGCGTAGTGTTCATTCGCAACCATTGCTTCACGCCATCAGGCCGTTCTATGCCAATCACTGCGTCGGCATAGGCTTGGCCCGTGCGCAACGTGCAAATGGCAGGGTGGGTTTCCACCGGAAACGGGCTGCCATCCTCATGGTAGGCTGGCCAATCGGGGTCCAGCAGGGTCCACACGAACATGTGTTCGCACGAAAGCCCTAAAATCCGTTCCGCGCCTGGATTACATGCGCCAATCATGCCATTGGCCAATTGCAACACCACACCGTCATTCAGCGCGTTGAGAATTTCCTCTTGATGATTGGCTTTTTCTTTTTCCGCTACAGGAACACCCACGCCGTACATGCCGATTTCTTGCGAAGCAGCGGCAGTGATTTCCCACAGCACAGGCGTAAATAGGCCGTTGTGGTGATGAAAGCGTGCAGTGAAAGAAACAGATACTGTTCCAGTAATTAAGCGCTTAAGCGCGGCTTGCGTGGTTTCTTTATCTTCAGGGTGAATAAAGGATACAAATGCCTTAGACAATAGTTTTCCGGTGGATAACTCCAGTTTTTTTTCCCAGGCGGAATTCACTTCCAGAAAACGACCGGATGGATCCAGCATGAAAAAGAGCGCACTGGTGCGCCAAAAAAAGCGGGAATGGCTAGGCGTATTGTCAGACATGGCTTGGTCTCTTGGCAGCAGGGCTATTCCACGCGCACAACGCGAAAACCCAGTTCATCACTGCGCGCTTCAGGGGGCAGCTTGGTGCGTTTGGTCATGCGAATTTCCGCGCTGTAACGACGGTACGATCCGCCCCGCGCCATGCGCCAGGCGCAATTGCCGCCCGGCCACACATTGCCGGTTTGCGGCGCATCTTGATAGGATTGGCGCATACAATCCTCTGTCCATTCCATCACATTGCCCAGCATGTCATACAAACCCAGCGGGTTGGGCAATAGGCTGCCTACGGGTGCGGGCTGCTTGCTGCTCCATGACGTGCCACAATCTGCGCAATTGGCGTGCGGGGGTTCCAGTTTCATAGCATTGCCCCACCAATACAAGGCATTAATGCCCGCTGACGCAGCATATTCCCATTCGCGCTCACTCGGCAGGCGGTAATTGTGTCCGGTCTGTTCTGACAACCATTGCGCGTACTGTTTGGCTTCTTGCCAAGTCACATTAATCACTGGCTGTTTTCCCTTGCCCCAGTGGCGATCATCCGGCAATGCGCGGCTGGTGGCCTGTGCGTACATGGCGTATTGTTCAAAGGTAATTTCATACTTAGAAATAGCAAAGCCTTGTAAATTTATCAGAAATTGAGGATGCTCATCGAAAAATGGGCGTTGCGGGCTGCTTCCCATTAAAAAAGAACCCGCTGGCAATTCGACCATTTCCGGCCCAGTAAACGCTTTAGCCTTAGTGCCTTTGATTTTTAATGGGTCTTGAAAGATACGTATGGCTTGGAACTTAGCGGTGGGCTGTGAATCGGCGGGCGAATCCTCCTGTGGCGGTTGCAACACGGACGGGGCTGCTTGGGCAGCCGCTTCTGGCTGGCTATCGTTGTTCCAATAGAAAGCAAAAAATCCGCCAACCGCAGTCAATAGCGCCAGCGCGGCCATGGCCATGCGCATAGGCCCACGCCTGCGTGCGCGCTGAAAATCCGCATCATCGTCATTTTCCGCCACCATCGCTTCTACCTCTGCCTCGCGCGCTGGCGGCGGTGTGTGCATGGTATGCGATTGGGTTTCCATTGCGCGCGACTTGCTTTGCGCGGTCTGGATGGCTTGTTCTGCCGCGTGTAGGGCTTTTTGATGCTTGATCCGCGCGATTTCTTCCTGCGCCTTGCGCAATAACTCGGCCTTGCGCGCAGCCTCTTGCGGATTGTGCGCAGCCGTTGCGGCTGCGATTTTTGCTTGCCGCGCTTGCGCTGCTTGCTGGGCTTGGCGCAACTCGGCTTCCTTTTGCCGCCGCAACAGGGCCGCAGTGGGCAAGCTCGTCATTTGCTCACCCGGAATATCGTGTATGCCGCCTTTGAGCGTCATTACGTTAAGATTTTGCTCCAAAAAACGGAATGCCGCAGCATTGGCGCGTTTTTGGGTGTTTGAGTACACTAGATAAGGACGCTGATCGTCCAAACCGCGCACCAGCTTGATCAGCGAGGTAAAAGGAATATGCAGGTGTTGCAAAGGCAGGTGCAGGCTGTTGGGAATATGACCGGCTTGGTATTCTTCCGCGCAACGCACGTCCAGCCAAATCGCGCCGCGTTTTTGCGCCAATTGCACCGCTTGGCGATAGTCTACGGCTTTCTCTAGCGGATTAAACACCCAAGTATGAAAATCGTCTTTATTCAAGCGCAGAATCTGGCCGGGTTGATCCGCCACCGTGGTTACGAACGAAGGATGTTGCGACAACAAGGTAATCGCGCCAAAACTGTCGCCCGAAGACAGGCCATCAATGCGCTGTATATTGGATTCCTTGTGGCGGATGACCGAACAATGGCCTTTTTGAATAATATAATAATGATCGTCAAACTTACCCTGTTGCAACAATTGCTCGCCACGCTCGGTTTCGAGCACTTCCACACTATCCAAAACCTTGCGCAAATTGCGCGAAGGAATGCGCCTAAAGATAGGTTTTTGCAACAAATGTTGCAGCCAAGGCGGAAATTTTCCTTGCGCTGCTGTAGGCTTGGCCGCAACTGCCGCTGTGGTTTTGGCGGCTTGCGCAACCAGCGCGGCGTCCACCAACAAAAATATGCAGGGAGTTTCCGTGCGTATGGCCAGTTGCGGATTGGGCGTGCGGTTCAGCGCCAGACAAGCTTCGCGGCTACCGCCCTCGACTTTTGCCACAGTTTTGCCGCCCATCAGCACCGCCACGCGGCCTTGCAGCAAATACAACTGTTTGCTCAACGTGGCCAGCGGCAATTCCTTTTCCGCTGCAAAGGGCTGCGGTTTAAGCCGTTCAGCCAGCGTTCGCAACGCAGACTGAGGCAGATTGTTGAGCGGCACTAGCCTCGGCAGCACGGCGGCCAGTTGTGTTTCATAATTAGCAGATTGCGTGCTCATAACTGAAGTTTCCCGCCCGGCACACAGAGCAAGCAGGGCGTTGTTATTTGGAACAATCGTTTCACAAAGGGTATCCGGTTTAATAAACAAATACTATGCCGAAGCCATGGACAGCCGCATAATCTTAGCGGTTTTCAGCATGTTCGCCGCCACAGCGGTGGATAATCTAGGTAGGGTAACTACCTGGCAGGATTTTAACACAAGGCCAATGGAGATTTTTTTGTACTATCACGCCGGGCCGCACGCTGGGCCGTATGGCAACGATAGCCTTTTTTTGCGTTAGAAAAAGAAGGCAGGGCTGCATTGCCCTTGACAGTGGAAAGGCAAACGTTATTTTTTGTTGCCAGCGAACATAAAAAAAGCGCGGCTTTTCAGCCGCGCTTTTGGGGAATGGCTTAATGCTTCAGCTTACTTATGCACGCCCAACTTTTCGCGCCAGCCGGGGAACAGCTTGTCGGAGTCAAACGGGAAGGATTCAAACGCACGAGCAAATTCTTTGTGCTCTTTCGCCCACGCGATGGGGTCTGCGCCCGCTTTCCAGCATTCGTAGGCTTGACGCAACGAAATTGCGCCTGCCGCTGGGCTGTCAATGTGACCGTAAGCGCCGCCGCCTGCGGTGTTGATGACGTTGCCATGACCCAGATTTTCAAAGAAGCCAGGCAGACGCAGCGCGTTCATGCCGCCGGAGATGATTGGCGTGGTCGGTTTCATGCCGTACCATTTTTGGTTGTAAGCCGGCCCTTGGTATTCATCGCGCTCAATGATGTAAGCAATCGCACGGTCGTCCTTATCGCCTTCCATTTTGCCATAGCCCATGGTGCCGACGTGAATGCCGGATGCGCCTTGCAGACGGCTCATTTTCGCCAGAACGTATGCCGTATAGCCGCGTTTGGCGCTTGGCGAGGTGACCGCACCATGACCTGCGCGATGGTAGTGCAGGTATTGCTTCGGATATTGACGGCGGGCGGTCGTTACCATGCCAGGGCCACCGACGTAGCCGTCTACCAGGAACGCCACTTTGTCGGCATCCGGGCCAAAGGTTTCGAGGATGTAATCAGCGCGGGCGCACATTTCATAATGATCGTCTGCGGTGATGTTGGCGGAGAAGATTTTCGCTTCGCCGGTTTCGTCCATCGCCCGTTTCATCGCGTCATAAATCAACGGCATGACTTTTTTGCTTGGGCAGAAGACTTGGTTGCCTTGCGGCTCATCGTTTTTGATAAAGTCGCCGCCCAGCCAGAATTGGTACGCTGCATGGGCAAACGGCTCAGGACGCAAGCCGAGCTTGGGTTTGATAATCGTACCCGCAATGTAGCCGCCATCTTTGATCGGACGGCCTAAAATGCGCCACAAATCGGAAATGTCGGTGGCGGGGCCGTCAAACAGTTCAATGGCGCGGCGCGGCACATAGAAATCGTACATCTTGGCGTGTTCAATGTCGCCCATGCCTTGGTTGTTGCCGATAGCCAGGGTCAGGAACGACACCATCATCATCCGACCGTCAGTGATATTGCGGTCAAACAAATCCATCGGATAGGCGATGCGCATTTCTTCGGTGGCTTCGTCAATGAAGTACACCAGCGCGTCCACGCCTTTGGTAAAGTCGTCAGTGGTGCAGACTTCAACGTTGGTGCCGGTGGAAGATTCAGCGGCAAAATGGGCGGCAGCTTCCAAATAGCCATAACCGGCTTTGGGCTTCATTTTGTACGCACACAAAATGTGCTTGCCGCCTGCGATTAAGTCTTCTTCTTTTAAGCTCAGGTCGGAATAACGGGAAGATTGGTCTAATGCCATAATGAATTCCTCAAGTTACAAGTGAGTGAAATAAACTTAGATTGAATTGAAAAACAAAACCAGCCTTTGGGTATTGGACTGCTGCTAGATCATCTTGCCACCTCAGCCGTCCAGCCACTAAGCGAGTAACGTTAGCATAAAAACGGGGTAAAATTAAAGCCTACTTTAACGCGATTTCCGTTAAACACATTCCACGGAATGCACACAATACCGCTGGCTGGTGTTCGTGCACGACCACGATCCGTGGCTACCGCAACACGTAGGGAGTATTGTGCCGGAAGCCATGTATAAATAAAAGTTAAAATATAAAAACGTATCATTAAACCAGAGTTAAATAACCATGCCAATTCAGCATAGCACACTCCATCAATTACGCATTTTTGAAACCCTCTCCCGCCATTTAAGCGTTACCCGCACCGCCGAAGAACTGCACATGACGCCGCCAGCAGTATCGATTCAAATCAAGCAATTGGCTGAAACCATCGGCGCGCCGCTCACCGAACAAGTGGGGAAACGGCTGTACCTGACCGCAGCGGGAACCATTCTCGCCGCAACCTGCCGCGATGTGCAAGATCGCCTAGAACGCACCAGCCAGGAATTGGCAGAACTGCAAGGCTTGGCGCGCGGCACATTGCGGCTGGCAATTCTAAACACCAGCAAATACCTGGTACCGCGCCTGGTGGGCGACTTTTGCAAACGCCACCCAGGCATTGAAGTTTCGCTGCAACTAGGCAATCGTTTCACGCTGCTACAACGGCTGGCCGACAATCTGGATGACTTGTATGTGCTGGGCCAACCGCCGGACAAACTCAAAGTTGTGGCCACGCCATTTGTCGATAATCCGCTGGTGGCCATTGCCGCGCCGGATCATGCGTTAGCAGGCGCGCAACAAATTAACCCATGCCAACTGGCAGAAGAACCATTTATCGTCCGCGAAGCCGGTTCTGGCACACGCCTGGCCTACGAAACTTTTTTCCGCAATCAAGGAATTACCCTCAAAATCCGCATGGAATCCGCCAGCAGCGAAGTGATTAAACAACTGGTCGCCGGACGGCTGGGCATCTCGATTTTATCCGAACACGCCATGCGCGCCGAACTGGCCAATGGCACGCTAATTAAACTCGACGTAGCCGGCTTGCCGCTGATCCGACAATGGTATCTGGTTCACGGCGCAGACAAACAACTCAGCCAAGCCGCGAAAGCCTTTGGTACTTTTTTGCTCAACAATTACTTGCCCACCTTATCCGGCATCAAATTAGATGCAGTGTATTGATGTGCAATGATTTTATGGGTATTTTACGCAATTTTGGGACATGTCATCCGTCTGCGCCGTATAATAAATGGCATTTCAACACCCTATCTGGAGCCAGTGATGACCATAGAACCCAACCTGATTCAAGCCTATCTCGATAACTCAAACCAAGCCTACCAGGACTGGTACGCTGGTATCATTGGCGAGCAAACGGGCCAGACTGTGCCTTATGCCGTCCAGCCCTCACTGGACACTCTGAAAAAACGCTTTCGCACTTGGTACGAAAATCACCGCGAGTGGCTGTATCAACTGATTTGCGTGCAATGGGAATATATGCGCAAAAGGCAAGAATATAGCAATCAGAGCGACTTAATTTTCGCAATATTAGGGGATATTGCTTCGCTAGCAGACTTAATTCCGTTGTTGAATGTACCGGTCACGGTCATCTTGTTGGTCAGTGAAGGCTTGTTGGATCAATTGTGCATATCCGGCTGCGGCCCACAAAATTGACCGACAGACAACCGTACACGGAGACCCCATGTCCCTCACGCCCCGCGAAATGCTCGAAGATGCCACCGTCCGCCTGTTTCTTGATGACGATTTTGAAGGCACAGCGTTTTTCATCCACGCCGACGGCTGGCTACTTACCGCCTACCATTGTCTGGCTGCTTATGTGCAAAAAACCGTCAGGAAAGTCACCATCGTCACTCGCGACGATATGCGCCTGGACGTGGTGTATCACCCCGACAAATCCCTGCCGCAACACGATATAGCGGTACTCAAAGCCGACACCCTGCCCGCCGCGTGTGTGCCTTTAAGCCAGTATCGTGAAGACTGGCGCGGTCAAGACGTGGTGGCAGTCGGCTACCCCGCCGTACATGACCCCAACGACAAACTGGCGGGCTACTATCCGGGCAAGATTTTTCACCACACCGCAAACAAAATCGAAAGCGACGCCGGCAAAGGGCGCGGACAAAGCGGCGGACCCTTATTTCATCCCGCCACTGGGCGCATCATCGGCGTGATTTGCGAAGGCTACCAAGCCAATCAACTCAGCGACGCCGGACTATCTGCCCGCTTAGAACCCCTGTTTGCCCACTGGCGCGAACTCGACGACCTCAATCGCCAAACGATTGACGACTGGGAACGCGGCATCACCCCACCAGTGGCGCGTATGCCCTCGCCCTACAAGGGACTGGCCGCGTTTCAAGCCCATGACGCGAAGCGTTTTTACGGACGCACCCAAGAAACCGACAAACTCTGCCAGCGCGTTGCACAACACCGCTTTTGCGCCCTGCTCGGCGCGAGTGGCAGCGGCAAATCCTCGCTGGTCTTTGCCGGTGTCGAATACCGTTTAAGCCAAAGCAAGCAGTGGGACATTCGCGTATTTCGCCCGAAAAACGATCCCTTTGCTAACCTGTTAAGCGCCTTCAAGCCTCCGCTGCAAACCGACAACTGGGAATCCCTGCGTGACCGCTTAGACCGAGGCGACCTCGCACTCAGCCAATTATGCGACCCCTTACTGCAACAGGGACAACGGGTATTGCTGATTGCCGACCAATTTGAAGAACTCTTTACCCTCAACCCCGACCCCGATTTACAACGGCGGTTTTGCCTGTGCTTGACCGAAAACCTGCGCAGCCCACTCCCCACCGCCCAAACCTACAGCTTGCTGCTGACCTTACGCGCCGATTTTCTCGCCGCCGCCGCTGAATACCTGAGCGACGCGCTCAATCAAGCCAATTTCATTCTCGGCCCCCTCACGCCCGACGGTGTGCGCGAAGCCATTGAAAAACCCCTGCCCGCGAATTTCCATTTTGAATCCGGCTTGATTGAACTGATTTTGCACGACTTAGGACAAGAACCCGGCGCTTTACCGCTGTTGCAATTCACCCTGGATGCGCTGTGGCAACGCCAACGCCGTTACCGCCTCAGCCACGCCGCGTATCAGGAACTCGGCGGGGTGCGCCGTGCGCTGGCAAGCCACGCCGACGGCATTTATGCCAAGTTAAGCGACGCGGAAAAAATCGCCCTGCGCCGCCTGTTCATCCAACTGGTGCAACCCGGCGAAGGCACCGAAGACACCCGCAAAGTCGCGGATTTGCGCCAGTTTGCCGACCCCGCGCAACACGACCTCATCCGCCGCTTGGCAGATGAAAAAGTGCGCCTGCTCGTCACCGGCGAAAACACCCTGGAAGTCGCGCACGAAGCCTTGATTCGCCACTGGACACCGCTACGCGAGTGGCTGAAAGAAGACCGCCCGTTTCGCGTCTGGCAAGAAGGCTTGCAACGCTATCTCAAAGACCAAGTGCTGCTGTCTGGCGCGGCGTTGGCGACCGCGCAGGAATGGCTGGAAAAGCGCGGGGAGGAAATCCGCGCCGATGAGCGGGCGTTGATTGAGCGTAGTGTGGAAAAAATTGCGCAGGAGTTGGCGGAAAAACGCCGCCAGCAACGGCGTTGGACGGTGTTTGTGTTGGTGTTTTTTATCGTTGCGTTGGGATTAAGCGGCGTGGCGGCTTGGTTTTGGCAGGCATCGGAAGAAAATGCGCGAGTTGCTGAACAGAACGAAAAAACAGCCGCCGCAAACGCTAAAGAATCAGCAGAAAATGCCAAAATTGCCGCGCAAAACGAGCAACGTGCCACGCAAAAAGCCGAAGAAGCGCAGGAAAAATTCACCCAATCCATCATCAATCAATCCCGTATGTTATCGGGCTATGCTGAAATTGCCTTAAAAGAAGCTAAACCCGGCCTTGCCATGCGTTTAGCCTTAGAAGCTTTGCCTGAATATTCAGAAACTTATCCTGACCGTCCTTTTGTCGCAGTGGCTTATGATGGGCTGTCACGCGGCATCCATCGGCAATTTCAAGGGATTTTTGAGCATGAAACTCATGAACCTGATGTAAATAAAGCCGTTTTCAGCCCGGATGGGACGCGACTTTTGACCGCATCAGGTAGGCAGGCTTTAGTATGGGATATGAAAACAGGGCAGCTATTACTCACCTTGCTAGGACACGAAGATACAGCGAACTCAGCCGCCTACAGTGCCGATGGTACGCGGATTGTCACCGCTTCTGAAGATAAAACCGCCCGCGTGTGGGATGCGCAGACGGGGCAAGCGATACGCACCTTGCAAGGGCATGAACATGTTGTGTGGTCAGCCGCCTACAGTCCAGATGGTACGCAGATTGTCACCGCATCAGGCGATAAAACCGCCCGCGTGTGGGATGCGCAGACGGGGCAGGCGATACGCGCCTTGTTAGGGCATGAAAGTTCTGTGAGGTCAGCCGCCTACAGTCCCGATGGCACGCGGATTGTCACCGCCTCAGGCGATGACACTGCCCGCGTGTGGGATGCGCAGATCGGACAGGTAATACTCAGCTTGCTCGGACATGAAAATATAGTGTACTCAGCCGCCTACAGTGCCGATGGCACACGGATTGTCACCGCTTCTGAAGATAAAACTGCCCGCGTGTGGGATGCGCAGACCGGGCAGGCGATTCGCACCTTGCAAGGGCATTCAGAAAGTGTGAGGTCAGCCGCCTACAGTGCCGATGGCACGCGGATTGTCACCGCCTCAGGCGATGACACTGCCCGCGTGTGGGATGCGCAGACGGAGCAAGCGATACGCACCTTGCAAGGGCATGAACATGTTGTGTGGTCAGCCGCCTACAGTCCCGATGGCACACGGATTGTCACCGCCTCAGATGATAAAACCGCCCGCGTGTGGGAGACAGAGAGCGGGGAACAATTAGCGATTTTGCCGCATGAAGATAATGTAACTTCAGCTCGCTTCAGCCCTGATGGTTTGCAGATTGTCACCGCCTCAAATAATGAAACCGCCCGTATTTGGCTTTCCTTCCCTTCCCTTGCTGCGATGGTCGAACATGCGAAAAAAATGCTGCTGCCGCGTATTTCTGACGATAAAGGTAAAGGCGATGTAGGCATTGAAAACTTCCGCCTGACCTGCGCCGAGCGCAAGCGGTTCTTTTTGGAAGAAATGGCGCGGTGTAGGGCGGATTAAGGCGCGTCCGTTTGCGCCGTATCCGCCATTCCCTATTCCGGCAATTCTCGGCATCATGAGCGGGTTTTGGCGGATACGCTGCGCTTAATCCGCCCTACGTTAATCCGCCATTCTTTATTCCGCCAATATTGGCATCATGAGGGTTTTGGCGGATACGCTGCGCTTAATCCGCCCTACGTTAATCCGCCATTCTTTATTCCGCCAATATTGGCATCATGGGTGGGTTTTGGCGGATACGCTGCGCTTAATCCGCCCTACAATTATTATGGGATAACAATGAGCAATTACCGCCGGGTTTATGAAAAAGGCGCTCGGTATTTTTTTACGCTGGTGACTTGGCGGCGCAAGCCTTTGCTGCTGGATAATGTCGAGCGTTTACGTGCGGCGTTCCGTTATGCGATGGACAAAAAACCGTTTGCGCTGGATGCTGTGGTGATTTTGCCGGATCATCTGCATTGCCTGTGGCAATTGCCGGATGATGATGACGACTTTTCCTGCCGCTGGCATTTGCTGAAACGCTATTTTTCGGTGGGAATTGATGCACCCGTGAATCAGCGGGCGGAAAAGCAGATTTGGCAAAAAAGGTTTTGGGAACATTTAATCAGGGATGATGGCGACTGGGAAAACCACTTGCATTATATTCATTTCAATCCGGTTAAACATGGCTATGTCTCATCGGCAAATGCGTGGCAATACAGTTCATTCCAGAAATACGCGGCTTTGGGTTGGTATCCGTGTGATTGGGGAAATTGGAAGCAGCCAGATGGATTTGAAATAAAGGAATAAAAACGTAGGGCGGATTAAGGCGCGTCTTTTTGTGCCGTATCCGCCATTCCCTATTCCGCCAATTCTCAGCATCACGGGCGGGTTTTGGCGGATACGCTATCGCTTAATCCGCCCTACGGTAAAATGATCGCCTACGCCCAAAAAATGCGCCCGCCGTATGATTCAGAAAACCCCAATGATGCGGGCATTCCCGGCTGGCGGCTAACCTGTGCCGAGCGCCAGCGGTTCTTTTTGGAGGAGGTGGAGAGGTGCAAGAGGCAGGATTAACAGGATGAGTTATTAAATCAGGAGAAATAACATGGCGATGACATTGGCAAACATGACTACACAGGAATTCGAGGAGTTTTTTTCCGACATTTTGGAAAGAAAACTATTGGAGTTGTTGATTGACCCCGATAAAAATTTGCTGTTGCAAGATTCGTTGCGTGAACGCTTGTTACGGCAACAACAGGCGACCGCGCAAGGCCAGCGCGGTCAACCATTTGGCGATGTGATGGCGAAATTTGGATTGTAGCCATGTATGAAATCCGCATTCTGGACGATGCCAGCGCCGAGTTGTCACGGCTGGATAAAACAGTTGCCGGGCGTATCGCCAAGCGCGTCATTTGGTTGGCGCAAAACTTCGACAACATCAGGCCAGAACCTTTAAGCACTAACTTGGCGGGATTTTACAAACTGCGCATCGGTGATTACCGGGTTGTGTATGAAGTCTTTAGTGAGGAAAAGTGTTTGGTTATCCACAAAATAGGCCATCGGAGAGAGGTTTACCGGTGAATATGTATAAAAATCCCTGCGATGCGGGCATTCCCGGCTGACGGCTGACCTGTGCCGAGCGCAAGCGGTTCTTTTTGGAGGAGGTGGAGAGATGTAAAAAATAGTCTGAATCAGGATTGACCGGATTTTGGGATTTTAGAATGGAGGATTTATGCAAGGTATTAGTTTCATTGTAGATGAGCAAAAACAGAAAATCGCCGTGGTGATTGATTTAAAGAACTATGGCGAATTGTGGGAAGACTTTTACGACACGCTGCTCGCCGCGCAACGCAAAGACGAGCCACGCGAACCTTTGGCTGATTTCAAAGCGGAATTGCTGAAAAAAGGCAAATTAAAACATGCCTGAGTATCTTATCACGCTCTGTCGGTCTGCCCGCAAAGAACTGGATCACTTGGATGTGACGGCCTTAGAACGGGTATTTCCCAAGATTGAAGCATTATCCAGCAATCCGCATCCCAAAGGCAGCCTGAAAATTCAGGGACAGCAAAATCTGTGGCGGATTCGCGCTGGGGATTATCGGGTAATTTACTCTGTGGATGAGGCAAAGAAGCTTGTGGATATTGTCGCAGTGCGTCACAGGAAAGAAGCATACCGTTTTTAAGAGCGCACAAAAACATTGTGTGATTCAAAAAAAACCCGGCGATACGGGCATTCCCGGCTGGCGGCTGACCTGTGCCGAGCGCAAGCGGTTCTTTTTGGAGGAAGTGGAGCGGTGTAAAAAATAGTCTGAATCAGGATTGACCGGATTTTGGGATTTTCAGGATGAAGCGTACTGCGTATTTTATTTGACACGCCATGAAAGCTGACCTGTGCGTACTAAAAGAAACGGTTCTTTTTGGAGGAGGTGGCGCGGTGCAAGACCGTGAACAATGGGCAATAATCAATCTGCAATGGAGACTCCAATGAACGCCTTACGCGAAAAACTTATCACCGAAATCCAGCATATTCCAGACAGCCGCTTGCAGGAAATTTTTGATGTTATTCACTTTTTCCGGCTTGGGCTAAACAGCGCACAAGCGGAAAAGTCGCTCAATATTCGCCAATTTGCCGGCGCCTGGGCGGACATGGATGACAGCGTATTTGCCGAGTGGGAGACGGAGTGGCGCGAGCGCCGCCGCCAGGCTTTTAGCCAGAGAACTTCGAGATGATTCCGGCATTGGTGGATACTGATACTTTGTCACGTTGAGTTGTTTACTTATTTCTCTCATGGCTGCTCGCTCAATAAACGTAAAAAACACCCCAATACGGCGCAATTACTTCAACCACTCAGCCACCCGTCCGCATCGCAGACGTCATGAGGGATAAAATGACGCGGGCTTAAGTTGATGCGTATGGGATGCGGTAAGGATGCACCAGCGTCCTGCTTTTTCTCGTTCTCATCATTTTGGTGGGAGTGTGTACTGCGTCGCTCCAGCGGCGCATTCCATCGTTCCCAAGTATAGTAGGATTACTCAATAATTATATTTTTATAATTATTAAGCATATGATTTTA
>DYPE01000048.1 GCA_020720085.1 Dichelobacter nodosus
GAGTACCTTATTTTTTTGTTCAAGCGGTAAAATAGTTTTCTGGGAACTTTTCAGTAATCAACATCACCGGTTGCTGATGGCAAAATACCCGGTAGGTGCGCGACAGCAGCGGCGCATCGGGGGTGATGTGAAAATGCGTGGCCAACTCGCCTGCTGGCTCACGCCGTGCGGTGATGATTTCTTTGAACGTTTCGGTTTTGTGCTTAAGCCACAATTTGCCAATCGGCGTGTGGGAGTTCAATAACTGATCCTGAAAAGATTTTTCCAGACGATCCAAGACGATAATGGAATCAGCGAACAGCCAACTGATGCCGGTCAATTGTCCCTGAATCAAAATCCGCCGTGCAATGATGTCATCCCCAGCCGCCAATTCCAATGCTTCCACCGCCGCAGGCGCGGCAAACACTTGTTCTTGCAACTTGACGATACGCATCGGCTCATTTAAATAGACTTCAAGCAGTTTGGTTAGCGTGCCGTCGGCAATCAACAACATGCGTTGCAAGGGGCGCAATTCCTCTAAAATCAACTCACCGAGCACGTGATAAGCGTGTTGGGGATTGCCTTGGACGGACGGTTGGCCAGGCAAAGTGGCGGGGATCATGGCGCTTGCTCCGGGCGGGAACGCCGCCGTTGCTGAGATTCAAATTGATAGCCAAACCGCTGAATGTCGCAGGCAAAATGCTCCGCCACCCAATGCGCGCTACGTTCGTTGTAATAGCTGGCATAGGCGCGGTGTTCGGTGCGGTTGATCGCAGGCAAGTGGGCGGTGATGCTGATGCGCTCGCATATTTTGGCAAAATCTTCGTTCAAGGTTTCAAACCGACCAATAAAATCAACCAGTAAATTGCCATCGCGATCCGTAACCATGTCCTGCTGATACTTGGTTGCGCCGCGCGTGAACGGGTTGGGGGTGGCTATCACCCATTCCAAGTATTCCTCAAAACTGCGCATGGCGCGCACACGGGCATGGTGGACATGATCCGTGCGCTTAAGAATAAAATGGTACATGGATACCTGCCAATCCCATGGGTTGCGCACAAACGCGAATTTGAACGCGCCATCAAACAGTTGTGCTGGCAATTCTTGCCGCGCATCCCTGGCTTTAGCGTGCAGCAAACTGTTGGCCCACATTTCATATAGCGGATTCGCGCGCCCGTCCGCTAACTCGCGTGGCGGGCGGGCGATTTTGAAATGCGTTGGTTCCTCGCAATACGGTTGCAGCGCCGCGCGTATGCTTAAACCCGCAACCTTGGCGACATGGAAAAAAATAAAACGCTTGGTGGGAGAAATCAGCATGTTTTTTTGGTAATCAAGTAATTTTCCACCACCAGCACGTCTATACCGCTGTTCAAAAAGCAGTTCACCGCATTCAGCGGTTCGCACACAATCGGTTCGCCCTGCACATTGAACGAAGTGTTAATCAAGCAAGGTAAGCCGCTTTTGGCGTGAAACGCGCGCAACAGGCTGTGCAACTTGGGGTTTTGCGCAGCAGACACGGTTTGCAGGCGGGACGTGTTGTCGACATGCACCGCGCCAGGCAATTTATCATGCGCCTCGGGCCGCGCTTTGAATACAAAGGTCATGAACAACGCTTGTTGTTTTTTGCCCATTTCAAAATAGTGTGCAGCATACTCTTCTAAAATAACGCCCGCAAAAGGACGGAACGCTTCGCGGTATTTCACTTTGGCGTTGATAATATCTTTCATGTCGGGGAAGGCTGGATTCGCCAGAATACTGCGGTTGCCCAGCGCGCGCGGCCCGTATTCCATGCGACCTTGAAACCAGCCGATGATTTTTTTGTTAAGCAAATGCTCGGTCACTTGTTGGTATAAATCATTCCATTCCAAACGGCAAAATTTGATTTCATCCGCTTTAGTATTGAGCGCAGCCAATACTTCGCTCTCGCCAAAGGAGGGGCCAAGATACGCCAATACCGGCGCACGGGTGAATGATTGATGTTGATAAAATGGATAAAATCCCGCGCCCAAAGTAACCCCCGCGTCATTGGCGGCGAAGCTGATGTGAATATCCTTAAAGCGCGAATTTTCCAGCAATTTGCTGTTGTTCACGCAATTCAAACCCACGCCGCCTTCAATAATTAACGTGTCGGCATCGGTTCTTTGCTGTAAATATTCAACTTGATGCGCCAGCGCCATCTCAGTCATCTGTTGTACAAAATACGCCATGGCGTAATCGCGTTCCTGACTTTTGGGGCCAAAATAGTTGTCAAAGAATTTGTAGTATTCCACATCGCTGTCTGGCACTTTCAGTTTAATCTGGCCGTTGGGCAGCAATTCCATGAACTTTGCCACTTCATACGGCGGCGGCGCGTTGGCGAACGAGGCCAGCGCCATGACCTTGTATTCGTCGTTATTGGGCATGAAACCCAGATAACGGGTGAATTTACGGTACAAGATACCCATGGAATTGGGAATGTTGACGGTGGCTTCGTTAAAAACGGTGTAGCCATCGCGGCGGATTTCGCCCATGATGGAAGAGGCAGTTTCACCCTCGCCATCGCTAATTAAAAACGCGCTTTTTTCTGTCCCAGCCACCAAAAATCCGCATAAGGTATGGGCAATGTGGTGTGGTACAAAAATAAATTTATCCGCCGCCACATCCGCTTTCATTTGGCAATTAAAATCTTTAATCACGGCTTCATGGGAAAACACTTGAAAATATAAAATCTTTAATTTATCCACCAATTCCAGTTTATTCGCCAGCGGCAACGGCGCGCGTAATGTGTCTGCCAGGATAGCGCTGATGGTATCCTCACAAACCTCCCAAGGAAAAGCGACATGCTCGACTTCAGCCAGAGAAATGCCTGCTTGGCGCAAGCAATATTCAATCGCATTTTTGGGAAATGCTGAGGTTTTTTTGATTCTGGTGAAGCGTTCTTCTTCGGCAGCCGCTACCAGTTGGCCATCAATAAACAGCGCGGCAGCGGCGTCGTGACCCGCCAGGCGGTTGCGGTCAATGCCGCGTGCGCCAAAATAAATATCAAAACACCTTGCCGCATGAGTGAACCCATTAAAACTTAATACAATCATGAAAGCACCTATGCAATACGCTTGAAACGTGCACTGAGCCTGTCGAAATGCACCAACCCGCCCCGTGCATTGAGCCTGTCGAAATGTTCCGTGACCGAACATTGAGCCTGTCGAAATGCACCGCCCCCGACCGCCGCTGGCATCATGGAACCTTCCCGGCGTCCTTGCGCCTTGCCTGTACCGGGGTTTACAGATAATATTGCCGCTGTTTCAAAAATATAGCCTGCACAGGTGTGGCAGGGTGCGCCGAAATAGCGGCAACGCCCAAATGAGCGGAGGTTTGGCGCATCGCGCAACCATCTGCCCCGAACTTGTACAACGATGCAACGATAGGTTTCGGCGCAAAAAACGCGCTTCTGTCCATCCCGCTTGCTCATCCTTTCGTCATGGAGGAATTTTCACAATGTTTATCGAATCATCAGGAACTCCTTTGTTGTATATCGGTTTTTTGCTGCTGGTTGTGGTCTTGCTGGCGGTTGATTTTGTTGTGCTCAAAACGCAAGGTGTCCACCGTGTGCAGGTGAAAGAAGCGCTTATCTGGTCCGTGGTGTGGTTTATGATTGCCTTGTTGTTCTGCGCCTGGTTTTGGTGGTATTTGGATGGGCAATTCGGACGCGAGATAGCGAACCAAAAGGCGCTGGAATACCTCACTGGCTACCTAATCGAGAAGTCGCTGGCGGTGGACAACGTGTTTGTCTGGATTACGCTGTTCAGTTTTTTTGCCGTGCCCCCGAGTTCCAGAAACGGGTATTGCTGTACGGCGTGCTCGGTGCCATCATCATGCGCGGTGCGCTGATTTTCCTCGGTGCATTGCTGCTGGCGCAATTCCATTGGATTCTCTACGTATTCGGCCTGTTTCTGGTGATTACCGGCGTAAAAATGCTGATACTCTCGCAACACCAAAGCAATCTTGACGACAACCCCCTGTTACGCTGGATGCGCAGGCATATAAAAATTGCCGACCGCTATCACGGCGAAAAATTCTTCGTGGTGCAGAACGGTATCCGTTACGCCACGCCGCTGTTCGTGGTGCTGGTGCTGGTCGAGGTTAGCGACCTAATCTTCGCGGTTGATTCCATTCCGGCGATTTTTGCCATCACTGGCGATCCGTTCATCGTCTTCACCTCCAACATCTTCGCCATTCTGGGGTTGCGGGCGATGTACTTTCTGCTCGCCGACATGGCTGATCGCTTTCATCTGCTTAAATACGGGCTGGCAGTTATCTTGATGTTCATCGGCGTAAAAATGCTGCTGCTTGATGTGTACAAGATTCCCATCGGCATCGCCTTGGGCGTGGTTGGATTGATTCTGCTGGCGTCGATTACCGCCAGCCTGCTGACCTCGCGCCCCGCCAATCAGGCCTAATGCTTTGGCTGGAAGTCATTTCCCGCCCCGTGCATTGAGCCTGTCGAAATGCACCGCCCCGCCCCGTGCATTGAGCCTGTCGAAATGCACCGCCCCGTGCCGTGCATTGAGCCTGTCGAAATGCACCAACCCGCCCCGTGCATTGAGCCTGTCGAAATGCACTGCCCCGAGCCGCCGCACTAGAGTAATGAGGCTATTTAACAGTAGGTTACACAGCTAGCTCGTGTTTTTTGATGAGTCGGTATGTGTTGCGTTCGCTGATGCCTAGTGCCTTGGCGATTTTGGCGCGGTGGCCGGAATATTTTGACATTAAAATCCCTAAATATTGTTTTTCAATCTCTTCCAGCGTGGGTTCAAAGTCAAAGCTCAATTCCATGGCGGCAATGCGGCCTTTGCTGCAAAACGCTAGATGTTCCAAATGAATCACATCTTTGTCGCCGGATAAAATAATCGCGCGTTCCACCACGTTTTTGAGTTCGCGGATGTTGCCGGGCCAGTCATAGGACACCAGGTGTTTCATGGCAGAAGTATGCACGGTTTTTTCAATCCGGCGCGAAAACGTATGGTTACGGATAAAATTCTCCGCCAAGGACGGAATGTCCTCGCGCCGCTCGCGCAATGGCGGCAAAGTGATGACAAAGGCATTCAAGCGGTAGTATAAATCAGAACGGAATGAACCATTGCGGCTCATTGCCGCTAAGTCGCGGTTGGTGGCGGCCACAATGCGCACGTCCGCCACGAGATCGTGGTTGCCGCCCAGCCGACGGTAGTGGCCCGTTTCCAGCACGCGCAGCAATTTAGCCTGAATCGACGGCTCGATCTCACCAATTTCATCCAAAAACAGCGTGCCTTGTTCAGCACCTTCAATTAAGCCTTTTTTTTGGCGGTCTGCGCCCGTGAATGCGCCGCGCTCATGGCCAAATAGCTCAGATTCAAACAATTTTTCTTGTAAGGTGCAGCAATCCAAGGTTACAAAATTGTGCCGGTTGCGCAGGCTGCGAAAATGCAGTTCACTGGCCACCAGTTCTTTGCCCGTGCCAGATTCGCCTTGAATTAGCACGCTCATGTCGGTCGGGGCCACGGCGTCTATCAATTTTTGTACTTCATCCATTGCGCGGCTGTTCCCCACCAGTAATTTGCCGCGCCGTTCGCGGTGGGTAAGCTGTTTTTTGCAAAATTGGTAGTCGCGGCGAATGGAGGCGTTTTCTAACGTGCGCCGCACCACCATTTCCAACTCATCAAAATCCACAGGCTTTAATAAATATTCAGCGGCACCGGATTTCATCGCCTCTACCGCATTATGCACCGTGCCATAAGCAGTCAGTAAAATCGCTGGGCACGTTTCTGGCAGAAACTTTAATAAATCCACGCCCTCACCATCGGGTAGGCGGCCATCCACAATGGCGAGCGAGGGTTCTTGCTGGTTGAGTTTGCGCCGTGCTTCGGCCAATGACGATGCGCTTTGGCCGCGAAAGCCCATTTTTTCCAAGCTATCCGCCAACATGCGGTTGAGCAAGCTGTCGTCTTCCACGATCAGAATGGTTGGTGATTGCATAGCGCCGTTCTCTGAAAATGCACTGGAAATCATATGGTTGATAAATATTCCTTTAACGATTATCCGCGTGTTGCGGATCAGGCAGGTATACTGTGAAAATTGCGCCTTGTCCTTGGCTACTTTCCACATGGAGTTGGCCTTGATGCTGTTGCACCAAGGCTTTGCAAATATTAAGGCCCAGTCCTGTGCCTTTTTCTCCATCCGCCCGGCGGCTGAAAAAGGGATCAAAAATGCGCGGCAAAATGTCCAAGCCAATCCCTATGCCCGTGTCGCGCACGCTAAAACAAATTCGCGGCCCCTCGCACCAGGAGCGCAAATAAATTTCTCCGCCGTGCGGCATGGCGTGTAGCGCATTTTGCATTAAGTTGAGCACCACGATACGCAAGTCATTGTCATAACCATGAAAACGCAACTCGCCCGACATAAGTTCGCTATGCACGACCACGTGCCGTTGCTGGCATTCGTGGCCGAGCAAGGCGGTGATGTCGCGCATAATGGCGTTGACATCCACCAATTGGCGCGACTCGCCGCGCGGGGTAGATAATTTGAGCAAGCGGTGGGTGACTTGAATGCAATGATCTACTTCTTGATCCACCAATTGCAAGTAATGTGCAATTTTGTCAGGATCGCCCTCGCCTTGACGCAACGCGCGTAATGACGCTTGCAACGCCAGGCGCACGGAGGTGAGCGGGTTGTGAATTTCATGGGCAATGCCTGCTGCCAATTGGCCCATGGCCGCCAGCTTTTGTTCATGGGAATACCATACGGCTTGATCTAAATCGCGCACGGATTCGACCACAAACTCCATCGGCTGGCCGTTAATTTCAACACGCATGGGGGCGGCGATGATTTCTACTGGTAGCATACTGCCATCTTGGCGGTGATAATAGGACAGCGTCTTGACCGGACGGCCATCGGGTTGGACTTCACTCAGCGGGCAACTGACCAACGAGGCTGGGCAAGGTTCGGCGCGTTGTTGGCTGGATGCATGGCAGGGCACCGCTAAAATGGCTTCGCGCGGCAGTTGCAATTGTTCGCAGAAGGCCAGATTGACGCGCTCCACGCGGTAATCGCGGGTAATTACCCGTAACCCGTCAGGCACAGCATCGATCAAGGCTTGTAAAAAATGTTCCTGTTCGCGTTGGCGCGCTTGCCCGCGCTGTAAGTTTTCTGCCATATGATTGAATGCGCCCGCCAACGCGCCCAGTTCATTTTTTACCGCCACTTCGACCCGGGTGTCCCACTGGCCATCGGCCAAAGCGCGGCTGGCCTCAGCCAGGCGCGCCACAGGCCGCAATACGAAGATGCGCATGAACCATCCAAGTAAACCGCCAGTCAGGGCGATGGCCAGTAAGCCTAGCCCAGCCAATTGCATACCGGTCTGGCGCGCGTTGGCGCGAATCGCGCCCGCAGAATAATCCACAAATACTACGCCGTTAATGGGATTGTTAGCCGCCAAGCCATGGCAGCGTTCGCATTCTGGCTTGTTATATACGGGATTGACGCTACGCAAGACTTCTTGGCCGTCGTCATGGCGTAAAAAAAAGGTGGCCGCCGCTTGCGGAATACTGCCTGCTGGCCATTCAATCTTTGTGTATAACCGTTGCGATTCAGAGGCGAAACGAATTTCACGCGCGGGGTTGCTGATAAAGACTTGTACCACGTCCTCTTGCTGGCCCAGCTTTTCCACAATGTGGCGCAAGCCTTCCCAGTCCTGTTTGAGCATGGCGTTTTCCAGCGAGGTTTGCAATAGGCGATTAATCGCTGCTGAGGCTTGCTGGCGTTCTAGCGAAAGCTGCTGGTGATAGGTACTCATGACCCAGGCTGCGCAAATCAACGCGGTAAATAGCATTGTTGCGGCATAAAACAACAGAAACTGGCGGGCGATGCCGTGTGCCAACCAGTTGGATTGCACGAAACGTAGCTTCATGTGGCGGAATGTTCCCCATGTCTTAGAAGAGTGGCCACGCAGTGGAAAAATTTTTTAAGCGATCTTGGTAGGGCAAAGTAGCGCCGTAACGCGACGGCTATACTGGCTACTATACTACGAAATTCTGCCAGTTTGGCAGCGATATAGAACAAATCTTGCGGGGCGGATAATTTTTTAAATTAAAAATAATAAGTTATATCTTATTTTGATGTGGCGTGAAGTATGCATTTAGACAGCCTTCAATGGGATAATTTGCAACTTGACTTCGTTACTTTACTTAAGGACTGTAGTATGAAAACTTTGATAATTGGCTTTGCAGGGGTTGTGATCGGCACAAGCGCAGGAGTTTGGGCTGGCGAGCCAACTCCATTCATTGCGGGCAGCGCACCAGATAAAAGGCCAGACGCGCCAGTGATTCAGACGGTTGATAGGCCAAACGATTGGTTACAACAAGCCATGCAAGGCGTGGTAGGCCCCTATCCGGCGAGTTTGGATTTTTTAAAAAATCAGGGCAATTGGTACACACCCTTCACTCATCCAGGCATGACAGGGCCGTATGATTTACGCGGCTGGCATCGCCACGCTAAACCGTGAGAACAGGGTTTCTTTAAGATGGGGTGCGGGTGGTTTGCTGGTTCATGCGAACCTAGACGCAAGCGCATTGCACCAGTACAAGGCAAATAGCCCCTCTGGTTAAGAGGGGTTATTCACTGTATTCGCCGGAAAAAGGCAAGTTAAAACTCACCATTCGCTGCACCGTTGATAATAGCCAGCATTCTTTCCTTGACTTGGATTGCGCTTTGCTTCACTTCTGCGGGTAATTCCTTGCCGCCATAAATCATAAAGTCCATGTTTATGGCATAAATCCATATTTTTTTATCGGGATTTTGCACTACGCTGATCGTGCAGGGCATGAGCGCGGTGTAGGCATTATTGTAATCCGCCATCATTTTCCCCACCTTGGCATCACAAAAATTCAGGAAATTGATATAGCGATAGGGTTGGCCTGTGGTGGCTTCGACTTGTTTATAAAAAGGCGATTCGCCAGCGAAAAACATATTTTGCTGCACCGCAATGCTTTTCATCGATTCCACGACTTCATCAGGTGTGAGTCCGTCCTTTGCAGGCACGGCCCATACCATGGCCGCTGCGGGGTCTTTGGCTGCCAATAGGCTTTTTCCCCATCCTGCGTAAATTTCCGGTGCCTTGGGATCAAAATCGGCAAAGGTGCTGCTCAGCCACACATAAGCTGTGCCTATGCCGAGCAATGTGAGTAGCCCAATTAACGCCAGTAAATTGCGCACAACAGTCATGACGCTCTCCTGCAAGTAAAATGATAGCCGTGGTTGAAGTAAGTGAAACTGGCTGGGGGACTAGGATTCGAACCTAGGTTGATGGAGTCAGAGTCCATAGTCCTGCCGCTAGACGATCCCCCAATAATGCAAACAACTTTACGCGGGAACTCCATACAGAACCTAACACAGCCGCAACACAAATTGAAATGTCTTGGCTTGGCACCAGTCCGCGCCGTTTGGACAGCAGGCAAGGCAGTGGCGATTTCCGCCGCCTGCCATTCCCGATAGTAGCCCCAAAAAATTAACGCTTGGAGTACTGCGGTGCCTTGCGTGCTTTATGTAGGCCGACCTTCTTGCGCTCCACTTCGCGGGAGTCACGTGTGACAAATCCAGCCTTACGCAAAGTTCCACGCAAATTTTCATCATATTTCATCAGCGCACGGGTAATGCCGTGGCGGATAGCGCCAGCCTGGCCCGTAGTGCCACCACCTTCAACGGTGATGTAAATGTCAAAACGGCCATGCAACTCAGTGACATCCAGGGGCTGCCGGACAATCATTCTGGCAGTTTCGCGCCCAAAATATTTATCTAATTCGCGTCCGTTAACGGTGATGCCGCCCAAGCCAGGACGGATGAATACGCGGGCGGACGAGCTTTTTCTTCTTCCAGTACCGTAAAATTGTTCCTGAACTGCCATTTCAATAACTTCCTTACAACGTTAAAGGTTGCGGCTGCTGCGCTTGGTGGTTATGCGTGGTGCCAGTGTATATCTTTAATTTTCTGAACATATCACGTCCTAACGGCCCCTTGGGCAACATGCCTTTGACCGCATGTTCAATAATATTGGCCGGATTTTTGTCCAATAATTTTTCAAAGCTAATGCTTTTCAGGCCACCGGGATACCCAGTGTGATGGTGATACATTTTATCTGTGCGTTTTCTGCCAGTTACGGCGATTTTTTCGGCATTAACAATAATAATGTAATCCCCGGTGTCCACATGCGGTGTGTATTCCGCCTTATGCTTGCCGCGCAGGCGGCGCGCCACTTCCGTGGCCAAACGGCCTAACACTAAATTGGTGGCGTCAATGACGAACCAGTCGCGTTTGACTTCGGCTGGTTTCGCGCTAAATGTTTTCATGGATGAAAACTCCTGGTTATTGCTAAAAATCGTCTACTATAGCTCAGTAAGGTGAGAAAATCAATGAAAAACCTGGCGTGGTGCGTTTTCTACCACGACGGTACAGGCTGGAACGCTGCAATTCCCAATGGTTAAGGTTTATCCAATAACGTCAGGTATAATTTCACAAAATCTGCTTCGGTGAGTATGCCTTGCAGCAGCCCATCTGTGACAATAGGCAGGCAGCCATGTTTGGTATCAAGAATGTATTGCGCGGCTTCGCGCAGGCTGGTTTCGCTGTCACCTACAATAATATCGGTGATCATCACTTCGCGCACGGGAATGCTAGTTTCCAACTCATTGCGTTCTTTGCTGGATACATCAGCGAAGGTCGACAGTGCTGCGGCCAATAAATCCCGTTGCGTTAGCAAGCCGACAAAAAAACCGCCGCCATCCACAACAGGCACATGACGGATGCGCTTTTGCGCCATCAAAGTTTTGGCATCCAGCAAACTGTCGGTGTCCCGCAGGGTGTATAGCTTGGTGGTCATCACGTCAGCAACACGAATCATAACAAAGTCTCCTTATCCGGTTATAAATCCGGCTGTTGCAAAACCAGGCAGGCATTGGTGCCGCCAAAGCCAAAACTGTTGGAAAGCACCGTGCGCAGTTTCTTGCGCATCCCTTCGCGGACAATGGGTACACCTTCAGCGCCCGGGTCTAAGGTTTCGATATTGATAGACGGCGCAATGAAGCCATGCTCCATCATTAAGATACTGTAAATCGCTTCGTTGACGCCCGCTGCGCCCAGTGCGTGGCCAGTCATGGATTTGGTGGAACTAATCAGTGGGATTTGGCTGCCGAACACAGCCTTAATCGCCTCCAATTCTTTCATGTCGCCAACGGGGGTGCTGGTGCCATGCGCGTTGATGTAGTCTACTGGCTGCGCCACATCTTGCAACGCCAATTGCATACAGCGTACAGCGCCTTCGCCAGAAGGCTGCACCATGTCATATCCGTCGGAGGTCGCGCCATATCCTATGATTTCAGCGTAAATTTTCGCACCGCGCGCCAAGGCGTGTTCCAGGGCTTCTAGCACGACCACGCCGCCACCGCCAGAAATGACAAAGCCATCGCGGTGGGCGTCATACGCGCGCGAAGCGGATTGCGGACGGTCGTTGTAATTGGCGGACAGCGCGCCCATGGCATCAAACAATACGGTCATGCTCCAGTGCACTTCCTCGCCACCGCCAGCAAACATCACGTCTTGCTTGCCCAATTGAATCAGTTCACAGGCATTGCCAATGCAGTGGGCGCTGGTAGAGCAGGCAGAGCCTATGGAATAGTTTACCCCTTTGATTTTATAGGCGGTACTCAAACAGGCCGATGTGGTGCTGGTCATGGTGCGCGGCACCATATATGGGCCAACTTTGCGCACACCCTTGGCGCGTAGTAAATCTGCTGCCAGCACTTGATTTTCTGGTGAACCACCGCCGGATCCCATGATTAGGCCCGTGCGCGGATGCGAAATCACCGCTTCTTCCAGTTGGGCGTCGGCGATGGCTTCGCGCATGGCAATGTAATTGAATGCTGCCGCGCCTCCCATGAACCTGCGTATTTTACGGTCAATATGCGCATCGGTGTCAATGCGTAGCGGACCATGCAAATGGCTGCGAAAGCCCAATTCCGCGTATTCCGGTGCGAAGGCAATGCCTGAGCGGGCTTGTTGCAAAGATTCCAGAACTTCTTGTTTATTGTTGCCGATGCTGGACACAATGCCCAGTCCGGTAATCACTACCCTTCTCAATGTCGTTATCCTCATTAGAATTTTTCAGTAGACTGAAACAAGCCGACACGTAAGTCCTTGGCTGCATAAATTTCCTTGCCATCCACTTCCATGATGCCATCGCCTATACCCATCACCAGTTTACGCATGATGACGCGCTTCATATCAATACGGTACGTAATTAAGCGGCATTCTGGGGTAACTTGGCCAGTAAATTTTACCTCACCGCTCCCCAAGGCGCGGCCTCGTCCTGGCCCGCCCATCCAGCCCAGGAAAAAGCCGATAAGTTGCCACATGGCATCCAAGCCCAGGCAGCCAGGCATCACGGAATCTCCAGGAAAATGACACGCAAAAAACCACAAATCTGGATGAATATCTAACTCAGCAATGATTTCGCCTTTGCCAGCCAGACCACCATTATCAGAAATTTTTACAATCCTATCAAACATAAGCATGGGCGGGAGCGGCAGTTGCGCATTGCCTGGGCCAAACATTTCGCCACGCGCGCATTGCAGCAGTTCAGGTAAATCAAATTGATTTTTTTTAGTCATAATTACTCAATTCCAAGCAGAGCCATGACAGCCCTAGGGGCAAATGGATTAACGCGACAAGTCCTTACGCGGGTCGTAGGGCATTTGTTCCGCCATGTTACGATAAAAAGTACGTGCAGTTTCTGTTTCTGCTGGTGGCGTCATAATTTGTAGCTGCACCAATTGATCACCAGGTGGCTTACCGGGAAGTCCGCGGCCTTTAAGTCGCAGACGTGCGCCGGACTGAGCATTGGGCGGAATTTTCATTTCCACCTCGCCCCCCAGCGTGGGCATGGCTACAGTAGCGCCCAATGCCGCTTCCCATGGAGTAATCGGCAACGTCATATACACATCACGACCATCAACAGTATACAACCGATGAGGTTGAAATTCGATTTCCAAATACAAATCGCCCCGCTCACCACCACCCACGCCAGCCGCCCCCTGACCTGCCAGACGAATCTTTTGGCCAGCGGTGATGCCTTTAGGGATTTTTACGTTCAGCGTGCGCACTGCCCCCGTGTTGCCAGCCTCGGGGGCCTGCAATTGAATCGCGCGGGTGCCGCCGTGGTAAGCATCTTCTAACGAGATTTTAATTTTCGCGCTATGATCCTCCCCCTTGCCGCGTCCTCCTGAGGCATGAAAACCACCGCGCCCTGGCCCGCGTGCGGACCCAAATAATGACTCAAAAAAATCGCTAAACCCGGAATCCTTCATGCCTTCAAACGGACTGCCCTGAGGATGAAAGCCAAATTGCGATTCCCAATTGGGTGGTGGGCGAAAATCTTGCCCCGCACGCCAACCCGCGCCCAATTGATCATACGCAGCCCGCTTTTGCGGGTCTTTCAACACTTCGTAAGCCTCGCCAATTTCCTTAAATTTGGCCTCCGCATTAGCTTCCTTGCTCACATCAGGGTGATATTTGCGCGCCAACTTGCGGTAAGCGCGCCTAAGCTCGTCCGCCGAAACCGTACGCGGCACTCCCATGATTTGATAGTAATCCTTGAATTCCAACTGATTCTCCGTGGCTTTTCGGTGTGGCTTAAAATTGTAAGCAATTCGCACGCTGCTTTAGCTGCGGATTATACTGTACTTTTGCCGCTATACCGGGTATTGTGTCCCAGCACGCCCCAACCCAATATAATTCCCAAGATTTATTTTTCAACCCGTTGAAAATTTTTCTATTTTACCATGATTATGCAACATGATCTGTTTACGAAAAATCTACGTCATGAACTGGAAATATTATCTTTCTATACTGCAACCGCTAGTAAATTGATGTTTATTTTTTGGTCTTCCGCCTAGCCACAAGAGAGCAGGCAATACTATAAAAAGCTTAGTTTTTGAGCGGCTAAAGTATATAATACCCCCACTGGTTGAATCCATAACGAACGCGCGGACATAAGCCTTCCTGGCTTCCAGCGGCCAAATCCGCGCGCCGCGAATCCTGGTGTTTTGCAGCGCGCATGGAAAATGAAGGTTTTTTTACAGCCATTGTAGCGTGGCGAACAGTGCCATGTACCTATATGTACACTGTACCTTCATAAAGGCCAATCAGGCACGATACGTTTATTTTTCGGGTAGTGCCCCAATCCACAGGATGACAGGCAATAAAAAAATAATAAAAACAATCAACTATTCCAGGGGCACCCTATTTATCGGGGCATTACCATTTTTCGTATACCTAACCTAAAAAACATCCGCAACCTTTTACAAGGCGCGCGGCTTCCCGTTCAGGAGCGAGGAGCATGTTTGGGTTTGCGGATACTATATTTATCTCAAGCGGCGTAGTGAACTTTATGAAATCATTAGAACTTGGACGGGTGGAAATATTTGGGGCATTTGAAGCCGATTTGCCCCAAGGGGAAGAATACCTCTCCATAGGCTTCTCCCCCACTACCGAACAACTCAAAAAACGATGGGAAAATAACGGATTATCTGCTGATTTTATTGCTGATTACTTTCGTATTTTTTATGTCTCCAAAAAATCCACGCCAGCGGGAGAAGAATCCGCAGAAGAAGAATTTTTAATAGAAAATCTGCGTGAAGGCGTAAAATACGTAGCTAACGAATTGCTAGAAAATGCCATGAAATTCCAAGATAAGCACACCTCGTTTACTGCGCATATTGTATTTTCCCTATACCATGATCAACTCATTTTCATGGTTAGCAATGGTGCCACCTACAGCCAGGCAGAAAAATATAGAGCGTTTGTACAAAAAATCGTATCCGTAGAGGACCCTGGCGAGATGTATTTTGATGCGCTACAAAATAGTGCTAATCATGAAAATTCAGGACATTCCGGCCTTGGTTTGCTCAGTATGATCAGTGACTATTCTGCCAGCCTCGGCTGGCGCTTTGAATACCCAGAAAGCGCAAAGCCCAATGTTATCATCACCACCCAGGTTAGATTGCTGACCTAAGCCAACACTACACACTTCAAGGCCATTTATGCCTAAAGAGAATGCCTCCAAAATTCTGCTGGATGAATTAGAAAGCCTACGCAAGCAGCTTAGAAAAATTAAGGAGGAAAAAGAGCAGCTAGAAATCACGTTGGAAATGATTACTGATCATGCTGACTTGATGGAGGCGGACTATTTAAACGCATCTGGCCAACTACAACATGAAGTAGCAGAACGCGAACAAACACTGGCAGAGCTGCGCAAACTAATCCAAGCGGATCGCGATGGCAAAAATCAATTGGTGGAAGAACTTACCCATTTGCGCAAACAATTACAAACGCTGGCCAAAAAAAAGAAGTCGCTAGAAATTTCTCTGGAGACCATCACTGAACATGCCGATGCGTTTGAAGATGAACTGGTAAAATCACAAGAAACCCTAGAACGCAAAGTTGCTGAACGCACTAAGGAATTAAAAGAAAAAAATCGCTTGCTTCAAGCAGAAATTGGCGAGCGTATGCGAATTGAACTCGAATTACGCCAAGCCCGCGATGCAGCGGAACAAGCCCGTGTAGCTGCCGAGGCATCTAATCGCGCCAAAAGTATTTTTCTCACCAAAATGAGCCATGAATTACGCACGCCGCTCAATGCCATTATCGGATATAGCGAGATGTTGCGTGAAGACGCCGAGGACATTGGCTGCGGCGATGCGGTGGATGATTTGGAAGCGATTTTCGCAGCGGGCAAGCATTTATTGACCATTGTCAATGATGTCTTGGACATTTCGCGTATTGAATCGGACAATATCGCATTACAACCAGTGAATTTTGACATCCGCGAATTAGTGCAAAATGTAGCAGGCATGTTTCGTCCTGCTTTGCGCGACAACACGTTGCGGGTGGACTGCGACCCCGCAATTGGCCTATTGCATAATGACAAGACCCGGGTGCAACAAGTATTACAAAACTTGATGAGCAACGCGGTACGCTTTACGTGTAAGGGCGAAATTCACATCCGTGCGTCGCGCCAGGAGAGACACGTGCAATTCGTCGTTGCAGATACTGGCATAGGTATTGCGCAAGACAAATTGGAGTGCATTTTTGATGCGTTTACACAAGCGGATGAGTCGTTTACCCGCAAATATGATGGTATGGGGCTGGGCTTAACCATTTGCAAAGAATTATGCCGGTTAATGGGCGGAAGCATCCAAGTCAATAGCGAGCTAGGAAAAGGCAGTACGTTTACCGTACAATTACCCGATATACTATCCGTAGCTGCATCTCCAGGGGAATCCGCCTAGTTAAAAACAGGGCGTATTTTTGTGTGCCAGTACACCCATATTACCGTAGCAATCCCAAATAGAGCATTCACCATGATGGAAATCAAAGAAGACAAGTATCACATGATATTTGATGAAAGCACAGGAACCTTGCAACTGATTGGCTCATTTATGTTGGCTGGCGTGGAAGGTTATAAACCCGTGTTGGAGTTTTGCAAAACCGCCACCCAAAAAGCCCCCGGGGTATTCACGTTAGATTTGCGTCAATTGCGCTTTCTAAATAGCTCTGGAATCAATATGATAGCAAAATTTATTGTGAACCTGCGCGGGCAAGAAGGATTGCAAGTATCGGTGAAAGGGACAGATTCTCTAGTATGGCAAGTTAAGTTAGTGAAGAATCTGAAGCGCTTGATGCCGGAACTGAATGAAAGTATGGAAGGCTGATTATGCGGCTTCGGCGCAGTGGCACTGTTTTGTGAAAATCGCTGTAATGATCGAACGCAGTCTGGTAGCGTGACCCATACCCTTCTCTAGTCGCCAATCTATGGTCTAAAAAACACGCAATACTAATAACTTGCGCCTGTACGCCCCCCCCTCTTTGGTGCAAACTGGCGTTATCCTTCCTCAGCTTTTCAGCCCGCCGCGTTCAACCGCACAACCGTGCGGCGTGATCTAGGCTGTCGAAAAAAGGCGGGATTAAAGTTATTGCGTCAGCGAAGTCAAGAAATTACGGCTTTGCAGTATAATGGACGTTGTTCACCACGCTACGCGGAGAAAACATCGTGCCACCACTGCTTACGCTTACCCTGCATCTAAACAACGCCGCCGAAAACGACACCCTCACCCGCGCCCTGCTGCGTGAACTGCGCGACAGCGATTGGGTCGCCACCGCTGCACTGGAAGCACCTGAAGCCGCTGACGGCGCGAAAGGCGTTTGGGGCGAGTGGTTAAAACTCACTTTCAGCCCGCAAAATTTACAAAACCTGTTCACATTCATCAGTGAACGCCTGCCCGGACAGCCTGTCATCGAAATGGAGTTAGAAATCGGCGAGAAGGGCAAAAAAATCAAACTCAAAGCCAGCAAACCCGAAGATTTCCTAGCCGCAATGCAGCAAGCACAACAATTCATGCAGGAATAAGTCGGCTTTTCCTCGCGCAAGCAAACACCTTATGCCCGACAAAATCGCGCTCATCATCGGCGTTAGCGACTACCCGCAGCACTTGCCGGATGGGCAGGCGTTGTCGTCGGCGCAACGCCTCAAGCCCCTGCCGCAAGCGGTGCTGGACGCGCAGGCAATGGCGGAGGCGTTGGGCGACGCGGCATTAGGCGGTTTTGCCGTTACCTCGCTGTCCAATCCCAGCAAAAGCGCGATGGAAACCGCTATCAACCATGCCTTTGCCAGCACCCGCAGCAAAGACGATTTGATTGTGCTGTATTTTTCTGGGCATGGACTCAAAAACCTCAACGGACGCTTTTATCTCGCCAGCAACGAAACCGTCAAAGAAAGCGACGGCAATGTGCGTAAAGCCACTGTTTTACCTGCCAATTTTTGCCACGACCTGCTGCGCGACTGCCCAGCGCGGCGCAAAGTCATCATTTTGGATTGCTGCCTGAGTGCGGCTTTTGCCGATGGCATGCCGCTGGCAAAAGAGGCGGATACGCGCATCGCCCTCGAAGCCGCGTTGGGCGGCGAAGGCGTAGCGTTGCTCACTTCCTCCGATTCCACTGAATTGTCCTATGAACGGCAAAGCGGCGAGTTGTCGGTCTATACCCATTACCTGCGGGAAGGCATCCGCAGCGGCGCGGCAGACCGTGACGAAGACGGCAAAATCAATGTGCGGGAAGCGCACGACTATGCCTACGAAAAAACCCGCGCAGAAAAGCCTGCCATGCACCCGCGTTTTTTCAGCGGCGAAAAAGACGCGCCCATTGTGTTGTCCCAAGCCCCGCGCACCCTGGCGTTGCAACGCTATCAGCACGAAGTGGAAAACTGCGCTAAACACGGCGGAGGCAAACTCAATTTCATTGCGCAAACACATCTGCAAGAAAAACGTGCGCAACTGGAACTCAGCGAAACCGAAGCACAGCGCATTGAAGATCGGGTTTTACTGCCCTTGCGCCGCCGTGCTGCCAATTTGGACAAATTTGCTAAAGCCTTAGCCTATGCTTGGCAAAACGGCGAACCTAGCGCGGGCGATCAACAACTACTGAATAAGCTGCAACAATCTTTGGGTTTAGCAGACAGCGACCTTGCGCCTTTACTCGCGCCTTATCTCGCACAGATCAATCAACAAAAAGCCGAAGCAGAGAAAAAACGAGCAGAATTAGAAGTGCAGCGATTGACAGAAGAAAAACGCCAACGTGAACAAGCTGAAGCTGCCGAGCGGCAACGCTTGGCACTAGAAAAACCTCACCAGCAAGAAGCGGAGAAAGCCAAGCAACAAGCCGCACTTGAAGTCAAGCGTCAGCAAGAAGCAGAACAACAACGCCGAGCAGGAGAACAGCGTCAGCGAGAAGCTAAAAGTCAAGCGGAAAAGCAAGCCCAGCAACAGGCGGAAAATAAGCATCGGCGGTCTCAATTCTGGAAGAAAGCCGAAGTAGCACATTTAGATGAAGAGCGACACCAGTCCTGGGAGAAAGTCATAACAGGGCATTCAACAGAAAAAGAACAGGAACAAGCCAAAGTAATACCAGAAAAAGAAAAAGAACAAACCAAAGTAATATGGAATCCGCTGGATCAAGCACGCTTGCTGTGGTGGGTTTTATGGCAACCGCAAAGCCTGTTGCACTACCAAGAACAGCATGGTAAACAAGCGGTAATAACGGCGGGTAAATGGCTGTTCAGCAGTTTAGCTTGGTTGCCTTTGTTATTGCCCCTGTTAGGTCTAAGTTTTGGTTGGTTGCCTACCAGGGAGCAGGCTTGGTCAGTAGAAAGCTATCGAATTTTAGCGGCTATAGTCGGGGTTGCTTGGTTACTCACGGGCATATTCGGCGACCGAGAGGAACATGAACTAGGAGAAAAGACGGCAGATGTGGTGTTTTTCGTGGCATTTTTCGTGGCGGGAGGCGTGGCGTTTTTCGTGGCGGAAGTCGTGGCGTTAGGCGTGGCGGGAGGTGGGGCGTTAGGCGTGGCGTTAGTCGTGGCGGGAGGCGTGGCGGCGGGAGGCGTGGCGGGAGTCGTGGCGTTTTTCGTGGCGGCGGGA
>DYPE01000049.1 GCA_020720085.1 Dichelobacter nodosus
ACACTTACCGTGCCAAGCTTGTGTTTGGACAAGAATTTTAATGCGTTTGCCCTGCTGCCTTGTTTGCCCTGTTTTCTCTCCCCCCCCTGTCGTGTTAGCATGATGAACGTAAGCGGTACGAGCGGTACTTTATTTTATTGTTTGGAAAATATACATGAATATATTCTGGCAATGGCTGGCGTGGGCGGGCGTATTGACGCTGGCTGCTGCGTGCCAAGGGCCTGATCCTTCCTCACCAAACGCCGGTACGGCGCAGTCTGCCAGTGCAGTAACCGAGGCACATACGCCCCCCAAAGCCTTGCGTTTGCCCTTGGACGGGCCGGTGTCCACTTTAGACCCCGGGCAAGTTCAGTCGCAGGAAGCCATTGAATTAACAGAGCAATTGTTTCTTGGTCTCACTGATTTTGCGCCTGATACCTACCATACTGTGCCTGAATTGGCGCAATCATGGGAAGCAGATGCCAGCGGTATGTCGTATGTTTTCCATTTGCGCCAGGATGTGAAGTGGAGCAATGAAGAGCCAGTGACTGCGCATGACGTGGTATGGGCCATCCGCCGTAATATTCTGCCGGAAACCCGCGCGCCTATGGCGTATTCGCTGTTTATTCTCAAAAATGCTGAAGCCATTCATAAAGGCAAGTTGAAAGACATTAACCAGTTGGGCGTGCGTGCGGAGGATGATTACACGTTGCGTTTTGATTTGGAAAATCCAGCCGTGTATTTTCCCGCCATGGCCAGCCTAGGCGTGTATCGGCCTTTGCACCGCGTAACGCTAGAAAAATTCGGCAATGATTGGACGCTGCCCGAGCATATTGTGACCAATGGCGCATACCGCTTGGCGGAATGGAAAAAAAGCAGCCGCATCACGCTGGAAAAAAATCCGTTGTATTTTGACGAACGCAAGGTAGCGATTGCTAAAGTGCATTATTACATTGTGGCGGAAAGCTCGCTGGGGCTGGCAATGTACGAAGCGGATGAGTTAGATGTGCTGGGCGCGGGGTATTTGCGCGTGCCAGAACAGCAATTGCCGCGCATTCAAAGCGATCCCAAACTTCGGCGCGAACACCGGCAGGCCGCGCTGTTTTGCAATGAAGCCTATGCGTTTAACACGGAATTACCACCCGTGGACAATCCGCTGGTGCGCAAGGCGCTCACAGCGGCCATTAACCGCAACCTGCTGATTGATTTTGTGGTGCGCTCGCATGAAGCCGCGCAAACGTTTACCCGCCCGCCCATTCTGGGATCCATCGACCCTAGCGAAAACGTCGGCATTTCCTTTAGCGAGCAGCAGGCCAAAGCCTGGCTGGCAGAGGCGGGCTACGCCAATGGCAAAGATTTACCGCCAATCACTCTAGTGCATAACAATTCAGAAACCCATCGCGCCATTGCCCTTGCCATTCAAACCTTTGTGCAACATTATTTGCAAGTGCGCCTGAACGTACGCGAGGTTAATTTTGACGCTTATGTGGATACTATGTATGACCCCAAGGACGTACATATGTTCCGCTTGGGCTGGTGCTCTGATTACCCAGACGCCAACAATTGGCTGTTTGAAAATTTCCACCCAGAGAAATCCCCCAATTTTGTGCGCTGGCATAACCGCGAGTTTGCCGAATTGGTGGAGCAGGCGCAACGCCAGCCCGAGGCGGAAGAACGGATTAAGCTTTATCACCGCGCTGAAGTGATTTTGGTGCAGGAAGAAGCAGCGGTGTTGCCAGTGTATTTTTCCACTGCCAACTACTTGGTCAAACCCCGGATCAAAGGCTGGTACAGCATGCCCATCGGCGGCCAGCATATCCGCAACTGGTCTTTACAATAATTCTTGCGTCTATGAAATTTTGGCATACCTCATCTAAGCTTACTCAAGCACCTGCCGCCGAGGCGCAGGAACGCCTGATTCGGCGTTATGCCGCGCTGGCGTTTGCCGCTGGGTTGATCCCTATTCCTGGCGTTGACCTGCTGACAGTGGGCAGTGTGCAAATGAAAATGCTGCACGCGCTGGCCCGGGCTTACGGCATTATATTTTCCCACCAACTGGCGCGCGCGCTCGCGGCCAGTGTACTGGGCGCGGCCTTGCCCGCCACCGGTGCTGCGGCGTTGGCCAATAGTTTGAGCAAATTTGTGCCAGGGTATGGCTCTGCGGTTGGCATGGCCGGTATGTCCACGCTGTCTGCTGCGGCTACCTACGCTTTGGGCCAATTGTTTTCCGAGCATTTTGCCAACGGTGGTACGCTGGAAGATTTTACGCCGCCGCCGGATTGGCGCGAACAATTTATGCAAGCCATGGCAGAATACGCCGCCCGCGCTGCGGGCAATACCCCGCCACCTCCCGCGCCCACCGCGCCAGCGGCTGAAACGCAGCATGTCACGCGCGCGCCGCGCTTGTCACGTGCCTTCAAGCTATGGCTATTTTTGCTGGCAGGCGCTGGGCTGAGTATAGCCGCGTTGATGATAGCGCTGCCCTTGGATGCTGTGCCTGCTGGTTGGCTTACGCCTAAGCCATTGCACATTGCCTTGGCAGGGCCGCAAAGTGGCACTGGCGCGGCCAATGGCCAGGAAATGCTTAAAGCCGCTACCTTGGCGCTGGCGGAGTTTAACCAACAAGGCGGAGTTGCGGGCCATCCCGTGGTACTACACACGTTTGACGACCAAAATAACGCCACGCGCGCTGAAGAATTCGCCATGAAAATTGCCAGTGACCCCAATTTGTTGGCAGTAATTGGCCATTACAACAGCGCCGCATCGCTGGCAGCGTCGCCCATATATAAGCGTCACGGCGTGCCCGCCATCACCGGTTCGGCCACCCATGACGCGCTCACAGCCGACAATGATTGGTATTTCCGTGTAATTTTTAACAATTCTGATCAAGTGGCGTTGCTGGGTAATTTCATCCGCAACATCCTTGGCCATGAGCAAGTGCATGTGGTGTATGAAAATGACGCCTATGGCCAATCCATATTGGAAAGCCTGCGCCATACTGCGCAAACCCTGGATTTGCGCATAGGTGAAGTGTGGCGGTTTGAACCAGACCGAACCGACTTTCCAGCCATGCTGGAGCAATTGACCAGCACTATGACAAAAATGGAAAAGCCCGATGCGCAAGCAGATAATGCGCAACGTGTACTGTTCGTAGCCACCCATGCGCCGGAAGCGATAGAAATTATTACCAGCCTGAAAAAGGAGCACAATCTGACCATTGTAGGCGCGGATGTGCTGGCCAGCAAAGCGTTCCGTGAGCAATTGCGCGAAAAATACCCGCAAGAACGCATCCGCCCAGGGTATTACACTGATGGCATTTACGCCACCTTCCCCTATTTGCAGCAGTTGGCAGGGGGCCGCGCCCGCAGTTTCGAGCGGCAATTTAAACAGAAGTATGGCGAAACACCTTCTGCGGCGGCTGCGATGTACTACGACACTACGATAACGCTGCTAACTGCGATGAAGCAGGCGGGCTTGCGCTTGGCTACGCCGGTGGAAACACAACGCAAACAACTGCGCGATGCGCTATGGAACTTGGCCAGCGTGGGTAACGCGGTGGAAGGTGTAACTGGCACGATCTATTTTGATAAACACGGCAATGCCGTGAAAAATATTCCGGTGGGGCTATTTCAAAACGGCCATATCGTGCCTGCTAATGAACAATATCAATTGGTTAACGATCTAGGCAACGCGGATACGCTGCTCCAAGAAGCCATTGCCGGGCAAGTCATTTTTATCAATGGCAAATATCTGCGCCGCGCGCAAGTGGTATATACTGGCGTAGACTTTATCGATATTGACGAAGTAGACATTGCCAATGCCACCTTCACAGCCAACTTCTTTTTGTGGTTTAGGCATCACGCCGATTTTGAAGAAGAAAATATTGGATTTCTCAACTTATACCAACCCATTAAAATGCTAGAAAGCGCGCTTGTTGATCAAAAAGTGCAAACCGTGGCGGGCGAGATGATTCTTAAAACTTACCGGGTCAAGGGCCGTTTCAAAGCAGACTTGGACTTCCGCGATTTCCCACTGGATCGCCAAGTGCTGCCCATCCGTTTTCGTCATAATGAGTTAGTACGCGAAAAACTGATTTACGTGGCAGATACGTTGGGTTTGCAGCTCAATTCTGAACAAGCGCGCCAGGCCGCCAATCAAGCCATTAAATTAACTGGCTGGCAAGTAAATGACCAAAATTTTTTCCAAGATACCAAATTCACCCTCTCTACCTTTGGTATTCCTGAATTCATTGATACCCACCGCCGTGTTGAATTTTCACAGTTTAATGCAGAAATGGAAATTCAGCGCGACCAGCGCCAGGTGTTCTCCAAATATGTAATGCCATTGGCCATTTTATTGCTGTTGGGGCAAATCGCGCTGTTATTGCCCATCACGGCCATTGGCGCGCGCATGACCATGCTGGTTGGTGTGTTGTTATTTGCGGCATTGTTTCATACCGGCATACAATCTGCATTCCCCCTACAAAATCAATTGATGTTGGTAGAATATGGTTTTTTCCTAGTGTATGGTGCGGTTGCTGCCAGCATGGCGGCCAGCGCGGTGCTGTACGCCCTCCATCACCGCGCGCGGCACCGCCTGGGGCTGGGTATGATATCCAGCCTCAGCGCTGTTGTGCTCAATTGGCTAGCGCGGGTATTGTATCTTCCCATCACGCTGTGGGCGGTTTGGCGGGTGTGGCAACAGTTTGTTTTTTTGCCGGGGTAATGCCTCATGCCATCATGGCTTAGAATTTTTTTGCAACAATTTGTGCTGAATGGCAGCATCCTGCTACTGCTATGGGTGCTGGCAGTGCTGTTTCTGTGGGATCGCATGATCATCAGCATTAATTCCGGCGAGGCTGGCGTATTGTATAAACGCTTTCAGCAGGGCACACTCACTGACCAAATTTACCCAGAGGGCATCCATTTCGTATACCCGTGGGACTTGTTATACATTTACAATGTGCGTGTGCAAACCATTCGTCACTCTTTCACTGTGCTTACCAACAAAGGGCTGCCGGTTTCGTTAGACATCGCCATCCGTTTTTATCCAGAATATGAAATGCTAGGCGTGCTGCATCAAAAAGTTGGGCCAGATTATGCCGAAAAAATCGTGGTACCGCAGGTTGAATCCGTGTTGCGCAAAAACATTGGCAACCACGACCCAGAGGACATCTATACCAACAAGGAAGGCATACTCACCGCGATTATTAACCTCGCCTTAGAAGAAGCCGGGCGCAAATATGTACACATTGACGACATCATTATCCGCAGTGTGCAACTGCCAGAAACAGTGCGCGGCGCAGTGGAAGAAAAACTGGTAGAAGAACAACATGAAAAAGCCTATGAATTCAAACTGGCGCGCGAGCGCCAGGAAGCGGAGCGCAAATTGATCGAAGCGCAGGGCATACAACGCTACCAAGATGTGATTAGCGAGTCTTTGACCGACAAACTGCTCACTTGGCAAGGCGTGCAAGCCACCCTCACCCTGGCGGAATCCAATAATACCAAAGTGGTGGTCATTGGCGGCGGCGCTAACGGCCTGCCATTAATTCTCAACGCAGAAATGCAAGCGCCGACTGTGCAACCGCCGTTGCAATTGCCCGAAAAACAGCCAGACAGCGCGCCGCCCGCCAAGGTAGTGCCATAACCATGCGAATGCTGGCCTACTTGCTATCCGCTGCCTTGCTTGCTGGGTTAGCTGCATGTGACATGACCTATCAGCAATCCGCGCAAGAACGGGTAGCGCGTGCAGAACAAGGGCGCGGCGATGTTGTGATTGGCGTGGTGTGGGAACAGCAAGGTTATCCGCGCCATTTTGTTGAAGGTGCGCAACTGGCGGTTGACGAAATCAATGTGGCGGGCGGCATTTTGGGCGGGCGCAAAATTCGCCTACACGTGGCACAACAAGAAAAGAATGCTCCCAAGCAGATAGCAGCCAATCTCGACCTGGTGGCGGTGGTGGGCCATGCCAACTCTGATTCCGCCATTGCGGGCGCGGTCACCTATGCTTACCATAATATTTTGTTTTTAGCACCTCATGCCACGAATATTAAACTGACCCAACATGGCTTTGAAAATGTGTTCCGCACCACACCCAACAACGCTGTGCTAGCCCAGGCCCTGGCGGAATTTTGCCACGCTGTGGCAGAATACAAAAAAATCGTCATTTTACACAGCCGCGACTCCCACAGCGAAGAGCTGGGCGCGATGTTTTATGAGGCGGCCACCCGCCAAAAAATCCAAATAGTTCAATTCAGTTCGTATTTTTCACAAACCCGAGATTTGCGCCGCTTGATTGCCCGTTTCAAGAATAAAAGTTTTGATGCCATTTTCATTGCGGATGGTTACCAATCCGGCGGTCAACTCATGCGCCAAATCCGCGAAATGGGCATTACCGCGCCATTCATTGGTAGCGACCAAATGGACTCGTTCGGACTTTGGCAATCCGCCAAAGAGGCAGCGGAAGGCACCGTGGTGCCCAGCGTATTTGATCCGCGCGGCGAATTAGCGCGCCAATTCATTGAAAAATTTACTTTTGCCTATCCAGAATTAGAAGTGGACAGCGCGGCCGCGCAGGGCTACGATGCTATTAAATTATTGGCCTATGTTATGCACGAGTCCAGTGCCACCATTCCCATCGTCGTAGGCAACACCTTACGTTACATGCCGCGTTGGCTGGGCGTGACTGGCGAACATCTATTTGACGAAAATGGGGAAATTATTAGCAAAGCTGTGGTATTCAAGGCATTGCGCAATGGCCGGTTTGAATACCTGGCTGCCAAGCCGCGCTAGATTTTGCCATCATAGGACAATATTCATGTCTACTGAATTGATATACGTAAAAATACTTGCTGCTTACTTAATTTTATGTGCCATTGTTGGCCTGCTGGGCCGGGGGCGTCGCATGGGCGGCTGGGGATACTTTTTCGGCTCCATCGTACTTACGCCGCTGATTGGCATGATGCTGGTGATGGTTTCTGACAAAAAAAGGGAGTGAAGCACAATGGCAAACGCTTCCTGCTTTGCCAACTTTCTCGATGTAAGGGCATACCCCGGATATTTCACAAACGGATGAATACCGATTGTAGCATGTTGATTTGCGTTGCAGAACTGAATTTTTTTCTGAAAAATCAGAAGTTTTATGGCGTTACAAAATCAACAGGTTGGCGTGGTTCGTGAAATATCCAGGATAGTCTGATCCCAGTGCCGAAAAGATAAAAAACGCTTATTTTGGCACCAGCGCGGCGGCCAATTCAATCAAACTCACCAATTCCGCACGCTCGCCATGCGGATCATCGCCGCGCGCACCGCGCGCTAGGGCCAGCGTGTCGCTGTAGTTAAATGCGCCCGTGTATTGGCCGCCACGCAACAATTGGCCAAACGCGGCCACCGCAGCGGCAAAGCGAAACTCGTTATCCGCCTCAGTAGGTGGCGCGCTGACTGGCACTTCTAACAACTGGCTGGTGTCGCCAGTGGGCTGCTTGTAACGCAACCGCACAAATGCCCATTCGCCTGAAGGATTGGCTGGCGTGGTGGCTTGCGGCTGGTAACGTAAGGGTTCCAAACGGCCTGCCGTGCCTATTGGCGTCAATTCGTACAGTGCGGTCACCGTGTGACCTGCGCCGATTTCGCCTGCATCCACTTTATCATTATTGAAATCTTCACGCCGTAACAAACGGTTTTCATAGCCAATCAAGCGGTATTCTGCCACCCGTGCCGGATTAAATTCGACCTGGATTTTGACATCCTTGGCCACGGTAAATAACGTAGCATCCACTTGCCGCGCCAACACTTTAGCCGCTTCCTGCGCCGAGTCAATGTAGGCATAATTGCCATCGCCCGCATCGGCCAGGCGTTCCATCATTGCTTCGTTGAGATTGCCCCGGCCAAAGCCCAGCGCTGTCAGGCTGATGCCGCGCTGGCGCTGGGTGGTAATCATGTCTAGCAATTCATTGGTGTTGGTGACGCCTACATTAAAATCGCCGTCCGTGCCCAGCACCACACGGTTGATTGCGCCGGGACGCAAGTGTTGTGCTGCCACGTCATACGCAGTGCGAATGCCCGCACTGCCATGGGTGGAGCCGCCAGCGGCCAAATTGTCCAACGTTGCAAGAATTTCACCGGTGCGGTCGCCTGTCGTAGATGGCAACACAACGCCGCTGGCACCTGCGTAAGTCACAATGGCCACGCGATCCTCGGCGCGCAACTGACGAACCAACAGGCGCATGGCAGTTTTCAGCAAGGGTAAACGATCGGCCCCCATCATAGAACCAGAAGTATCCAATAAAAATACAAGGTTAGCTGGAGGCCGTTGTGCTGTAGGCACGGCAGCGCGCAACGCCACGCGCAGCAGCAGAGTATCTCGGTTCCACGGGGTGGGGGCCAGTGCGGTGGTCACGGCGAAGGGCGCGGATTGGCTATCATTGACAGACGCAGGATAGGCGTAGCGGAAATAGTTGATCATTTCCTCCACCCGCACTGCGTCCTTGGGCGGCAACTGGCCTTCTTTAAGGAAGCGGCGGACATTGGCGTAACCGCCAGTGTCTACATCAATACTAAAGGTAGAAACCGGCGCAACAGCCACCGCTTGCACAGGATTGCTTGCTATTTCAGCATAGCGATCGCGCGAGGTTTCCACAGGGGATGCAAGCATGGGCACTCCCCCTGCCATGTCTGTTGGCATGGGCATTCTGGCCTTGGCCTCAGGCGGCGGCGGCATCACAGAGGGTTGCGCCTCTGCCTTTTTGGCCAATGGTTCAGTGCTTTGCTGAGTACAGCCCGCCAACGTGGCGAGGAAGGGGATGACTAGAAAGGGCCAGTATTTTTTCATAAGCTCAGCTCCCATAAGGTAGGATACGCGCGTGAAATCCTCATGGAATTTGAGGGAGATAACGCGCAGGGTTGAATTGCCAAATATAGTACGCTTGCTACAAGCAAGCTACAATCGCTGCGTTAGCATTCGACAGCCTGTATGGGCTGTCGAAAATAAAAATGCATAGCCTAATTTTAGGCTGTCTTTAGCCCCAAGGGGGCGTACTCTATAAAGCCTAGGGCATCGCCCTAGGAAGCATGGATTATTTTGCGTCATAGCACTGAAAGTGCGATATAACCTACTAAAATAACATGTGTAATCTAAACCTTATTTCGCCCTTTCATGGTTTAATTGCTGACCATTGGCTCACCTAGGGCGTTGCCCTAGGCTGTATAGATACCGCCCCTTTGGGGCTAATCATCAGCCTAAAATTGAGGAATAAAACCACTGTAATCCACCTTTTTTCGACAGCCTAGCCTGTATACCCTGCTGTGCCAGGATAAAGGCTGGACTTGACCGTCGCCATGCCACCAACAGCCACGCGATGGGGCGTTAGAGATGCGTTAAGAGGTAAACGGGATATCCACAAAATACATATCCATGTCGCCCTTGCCTTTTACTGGCAAACGCCCCCGGGGAGCACATTGGAATGAATCCTTGACGAGTTGGTATGTGCTTTCGGAAATGTTAATACGCATAGGATGTGAATTGGCTTCCATGCGCGAGGCAGTATTGATGGTGTCGCCAAATACATCGTAAATATATTTTTTAATGCCCACCACGCCACCTACTACACGCCCGGTATGAATACCAATACGAATATGCCATTGCAACGGATGTGTGCGGTTGCGCTCTTCCAGATAGGCCAAAATTTCGGTGGCAGATTTGACAATATTATAGGCGTGGTTGATGTTTTCCTCGGGCATTCCACATACGCATAAATAAGCATCACCAATGGTTTTTACCCGTTCACACTGATTATTTTCCACGATGTTGTCAAATGCAGTGAACAATTCATTTAATTCAGAAATTAACGTCTTTGGATCTAATGTGGAAGAAATATTAGTGAAACCGGCAATGTCAGAAAAATATACGGTAACATGTTCAAATGATTCCGGTTCTGTTTTGCCGGTTTCCTTTAATGAAGCCGCTACTCTGGCGGGAAGAATATTGAGCAGCAAGCGATCTGTTTTTTCTTTTTCTAGTGAAATAGCTTCATGCGCTTTCTTTTTCAAATTGTAACGGCTATACAAGAAGAATAATAACGCGAAAATAAAAAATATTCCTCCAATCAATACATTGCGCTGAAGTTTCTGTTTGCTAAGCGCCAATTGCTTAATGTCATTTTCTTTTTTTAATAGCTCAATCTGTTTGATTTTTTTGTCGGTTTCATATTTGGTTTGTAAGTTGGCGACTTGCTTGGACAGTTCACTGTCGAAGATTTTATTGCGGATGCTGGTGGATTTTTTATAAAATTCTAGCGCTGTTTTGAAGTCGCCTTGGCGTTCATGCAGTTCGGCGGAAAACTCGTAATTTTCACGCACGATTTCCTTGGCATCAACTTCTTGTGCCAATGCTAATGATTCGGCTAATGCTTGTTTGGCTTCGTCAATGCGTTCAAGAGACGCATACACCTGGCCAATATTATTGAGCGTATTGGCTATTTCATATTTGTCGCCAAATTTTTTATGAAATTCAATGGCTTCCAATAAATAAGCAAGCGATTTTTCATAGTCCTTAAGAATGCGCAATACCACGCCGACGTTGTTGAGTGATTTGGCAATTCCTGCTTGGTCGTCTAAGGACTTTTTGATATTTAATGATTCTTGATAATATTCCAGCGCTTCTTTATAGCGTTTCGTCAGATGGTAAATAATACCAATATTGTTAAGTGAATCAGCAATACCTTTATTATCTTTCAAAACTTTACGAATTTCCAACGCGCGTTGGTGATTTTCTAACGCCAAATCGTAATTGCCGAGATAGTCGTAAACAATGCCGATGTTATGTAAGGCTTCAGCGATGCCATGTTGTTTTTTAGCGTTGTCGAAAATGCCCAGTGCGCCTAGACAGGCTTCCAGCGCGACATCCAGGATACCTAGCCGCCAGTTGGCAATGCAGATATACAATTGGGATTGGGCAATATCCAGGGTATTTTTTTCAGGGTAAATTTGCTCCCAAATGTGCAGGGATTCTTTATGATAGGTTAATGATTTTTCGTATTCGCCAGAACGGTTAAACAGTATGCCCAGTTGTTGATTGGCGATTGCTTGGTCTTCTAAGTTGGCGGTGGTTTCAGCGATATGCAGGGCTTTTTCCGCATACCCAATTGCGGCCACGACATTTCCCTCCATGTTTTTTTCAGCAAGGGAGATCAGCGCGGCAAACGATTGTTGCAGAGGGGGGGAATCGGCCTGCACGGGAGAGGCCAGTAATAAGGCTAGCAGGAAAACAGCCAGTGTTCTCATCTCGGTTCTCGTACGGAAGTAGGGTGTCAGAGAAACGCAAATTTTGAACCAACCAGGCTGTTGTGTGCACCCAGCGGCAGACGCCATGTCACCATGATTCCACGAATGGTTGCACTTCTACCTTGTCTCCTGGTACCACGCCACTGCACTCTTCTGGCAATACAATAAAACAATTGGCCATGCTCAGGGAGGATAACATGCCAGACCCTTGTTGGCCGGTGGAGCGCACTTGCCAATTTCCCTCTCCATCCTGAGTTAAAATACCGCGCTGAAATTCGCGGCGACCTGGTTTCTTACCCAGGCGTTCCTGGCAACGCGCCGTCAAGACAAGGGTTGCGGGCAGCGGGGTTTCGCCACTCATGTGGCGCAAGGCGGGCAGGACAAGTTGCGTGGCGGTAACCATAGCAGAAACCGGATTTCCCGGCAATCCAAATAGCCAGGTATTTTGGTACGCGCCAAAAGCCAACGGGTGTCCAGGCTTGATAAGAATTTTCCAAAAATCGACGCTGCCGCCTTCTTGCAGCACGGTTTTAACATAATCCGCATCGCCCACCGATACGCCGCCAGAGGTAAGGATGGCGTCCGCTTGGACAGCAGCCTGTTGCATGGCTTGGCGTAGGTGTTGCGGTTGATCGGGAATGATGCCCAAGTCCACACCCACGTGCCCCGCGCGCGCCAGCATTCCGGCCAGCAAGGGCCGGTTGCTGTCATAAATTTGGCCAGGTTGCAAGGGTTGGCCGGGCTGTTGGATTTCATCGCCAGTGGAAAAATAGGCCACGTGCACACGACGTAACACGGTGGCCTGGGTTTGGTTGGCTGCTGCCAGCAAGCCCAGCTCCGCTGGGCCAATGCGTTTGCCGATTGGAATCAGCACACTGCCTTGGCGGATTTCCTCACCCGCTGGGCGCACGTGCTCGCCGCACGCAATGCCAGGCGGCATTGTAACCGCATACGGATACGCCGCAGGCGTGGGCGGCGCAGTTACGTGTTCCTGCATGACCACACTGTCCGCGCCATCCGGCAGCATGGCACCGGTCATGATGCGCACGCATTCTCCGGCTTGCATTGATCCGGCAAATGGCCGCCCGGCCAGTGCCGTGCCGATGCAGCGCAACGGGGTCGGCTGGCCTGGGGCTAAATCCGCATGACGGAGCGCATAGCCATCCATTGCCGAGTTGGCAAACGGTGGCAAATCCATCGCCGCCAGCACAGGCTGGGCAATGATGCGACCCAGCGCTTGGTTGGCAGCAACGGTTTCATGCGCGGTCACGGGCTGTATTCGCGACAGTATGGTAGCCAACGCAACGGGTAGAGAGAGGGCAGAAGGGGTCATGCGTCGCGCAACAATTCGTTAAGACCGACCTTGGCGCGCGTTTTGGCGTCTACCTGTTTGACGATGATGGCAGCGTATAAGCTATATGTGCCATCTTTGGACGGCAGATTACCAGACACTACCACTGAGCCAGGCGGCACGCGGCCATAGCTGATTTCGCCGGTTGCGCGATTGAAAATTTTAGTGCTTTGGCCAATGTACACGCCCATGGAGATGACGGAGCCTGCGCCTACAATCACCCCTTCCACAATTTCTGAGCGCGCGCCAATGAAGCAGTCATCCTCAATAATGGTGGGCGCAGCTTGCAAGGGTTCCAGCACGCCGCCAATGCCCACGCCGCCGCTTAAATGCACGTTTTTGCCAATTTGCGCGCAGGAACCCACGGTGGCCCAGGTGTCTACCATGGTGCCGCTGTCCACGTAGGCGCCAATGTTGACATAGGATGGCATCAAAATGACGCCTGGCGCGAGGTACGCGCCACGCCGTGCAGTGGCGGGCGGTACGATGCGCACACCCAAGTCGCGGAATTCGCGTGAATTCGTGTCTGCAAATTTGGACGGTACTTTGTCGAAATAATTGGTAAAGCCGCCCTTGATGAATTGATTGTCTTCAATACAAAAAGAAAGCAACACGGCTTTTTTAATCCACTCGTGGACAACCCATTGTTCTTCTTGTTTTTCTGCTACGCGCAGTGTGCCGCGATCCAGTAAAGTAATGACTTCCTGCACGGCTTCCTTGGTTTGCGGCGGTGCGTTTCTAGGATTCAGTTCTGCGCGTTTGGCAAAGGATTCTTCAATAATAATTTTTAACTCTTGCATGTACTTGGCGTTCCATTCAGTCAGGAGGCTAACACGGCGGCGTGCGGGATGATTTGTGGGAAAGACTGCGCGCCGTGGATACGGTACTACAAGCGGTTGCGCATGGCAATCGTTGCGCCATGATTTCAGGCGGGGAGATTCTTGGGTATACTAGATTTTTTTGGCGAATGCCTAAGTTCATGCATTCCTGGCAGCGCAGGATTTGCGCCCAAGGGCTTCCTGTAGCGCGGCGTGTCAGATAAATGAGTAGTTGAGTATCATGCAATTTTAAGGAAAAACACAATGAGATTCTTCCTGTGGGCTTGGCTGGGACTGGTGGCATCGGCGCTGCCCGTGTACGCGCAAGACAATTTGCAGTCCGCGCTGGATGAGATATTGCGCGCCCGCTGCCTAGACCCCGCGCAAACTGCGGTGCATGTGGCAAACGCCCAGAACGGGCGCACGCTGTACGCACGCAATGGCGAAATTCCATTACTGCCTGCTTCGTTGATGAAAATTATCACCACAGCAGCGGCGCTGCATTACTTGAAGCCGGATTATCATTTCAAAACCCAATTGGCGTACACTGGCGAGCGCCAGGACGATGTGATTAGCGGCGACTTGGTGTTGCGCGGCGGCGGCGATCCCATGCTCACGGCACGGGACTTATGGGCATTGGCAGCGTGGCTGAAAAACAGCGGAATCACCACGGTACACGGCAATCTGGTGGGCGATGCTGGTTTTTTTGACAGCCTGGATCGCGCGCCCGCCTGGGAGGAATCACGCACCCAGCGCGCCTATGATGCCAGATTGAGCGCGTTATCGTTGGATTTTAATACCATTGTGGTTCATGCGCTGCCCGGTGGCGCGCCAGGCGAGGCCGCACGCGTTTGGCTGGAGCCGCAACCTTATCACTACCGCATCAATACCCAAGCGCTCACGGTGGCGGCCAATAAAAAAACTGCCATTTGGGGCAGCCGCCGGGAAGAAGCGGATGGCAGCGTCATTGTGACCGTGGCAGGCAGTATTGCCAGCAATGCCATGGAACAATCGTTCCGCCTGAACACGCCGGATCCCGGCCAAGTTACGATTGCCACGTTCCGCGCATTGCTAGCACAGCAGGGCGTACACATTGAAGGTGCAACGCATCTGACACACGCCCGCAGTGTGGCGGCCCACTGGCTTTACCAATACGAATCGCCGCCGTTATCGCAGATATTGAAAGAATTGAATACCTACTCCAATAATTTCATGGCGGAACAAATCATCAAGACCATTGCCGCCGAAATCACTGGCCAGCCGGGCAGCCATGGCGAAGGATTGACACTGGTTAGACGTTTTCTCAGCGAATTGGGCGTGGCCACGCAAGACGTAAGTTTGGCAGACGGTTCGGGCCTGTCGCGCGAAAACCGCATGTCCGCACAGACGATCACCCAGGTCATCAATTTAATTCTGCCGCGCTTTGAATTGGCCCCGGATTTTGTCGCCTCGTTGCGCATTATGGGCACGGAAGGATCGCCTAAATCGCGGCGTTTCGCCGATGAGCCGCTGGGCGCGCGCATTCGCGGCAAAACCGGCAGCTTGGATCAAGTCAGCAACCTGGCTGGGCTGGTAGCCGGAGAAAACGGCCAAGTGTTCGCATACACTTTGTTGTTAAACAATAACAAATGCGGCCCGCGCCGCGCCGATGAGTTGGAAGCGGCAATGCTGCAAGTCATTCAAGCGCAAGGGATGGTCTCTGCTGACCCCACCACCGCACCTCCTGCGGCGGCATCCGGCGTGGGCGCGGCACCGCCTGGCACCGATGAAGGGGGGTAGCCTTTGCTTGTTGGGGATGTTGGATTGGACTTATTTTTCATTTTTTTTTCACTAAACTAAAGGAGCATTACACTATGGCTGATTGGCGCAAAACAGCAAAAGCATTTGCAGTAGGGGATGGGCATGTGAGCGAAAAAGAAGTGGCTATTTTACGCGCTGAAATTTTCGTAGATGGGAAAGTATCTCACAGTGAATTAGATTTCTTAAAAGAAATCAAAGCTGAAGCTAAAACTGCGGTGAAAGCTTTAGACGCTTTGATTGAAGAGTGTGAAAAATCGTTGTAATTAAGCCTAGCGCCCGGCGCATAAAGCCGGGCGTTTTTTGCGCTGATGTTATGTTGTGTTGGAATGAATTTATGAATAAAATTTTTATAGCGAAAATATGGAATTATTAGAAAAAATATCCAGGCAAATCGCCGCTGAATTGAATGTTGCGCCGCGCCAAGTCGCGGCGGCAATTGTCTTGTTGGACGGCGGAGCCACTGTGCCGTTCATCGCCCGCTACCGCAAAGAAATCACCGGCGGCCTAGACGACACCGAATTGCGCACACTGGACGAGCGTTTGCGTTATTTGCGCGAATTAGAAGATCGCCGTGCGGTGATTTTGGCCAGCATTGCGGAACAGGGCAAACTGAGCGATGAATTGCGCATTGCGATTGACGAAGCCGACACCAAAGTGCGATTAGAAGATTTGTACTTGCCCTACAAGCCCAAGCGCCGCACCAAGGCGCAAATCGCCAAAGAAGCCGGGCTGGAGCCGCTGGCGCTGGCGCTGTACGGCAATCCGCAGCTTGTGCCAGAGCAGGAAGCGGAACGCTATCTCAATCCTGAACAAGGGGTTGCCGATGTTAAGGCCGCGCTGGAAGGCGCACGGCATATTCTGATGGAGCAGTTCGCTGAGGATGCCGATTTGCTGGCGCACGTGCGCGGCTGGTTGTGGGACAACGCGGTGCTGGTGGCCAAGGTGGCAGAAGGCAAGGAACAGGAAGGCGCAAAATTTGCCGATTACTTTAATTACGCCGAAGCCATCCGCGCCATTCCGTCGCACCGTGCGCTGGCGTTATTCCGTGGCCGCAACGAAGATTTTTTACAATTGACGCTGGAAGAAACCGCGCCGCCCGCTGAACCAGTACCCGTGCCCGCGCCGCAAACGCCTGGCTATTGCGAACGGCGCATTGCCGCGCATTTTGGCATTGTGGATCAAGGCCGTGCGGCAGACCGCTGGTTGCTCGACACCGCGCGTTGGACGTGGCGCGTCAAGCTGCGCACCAGCCTGGAAGTGGAATTATTCACCCGCCTGCGCGAAGCAGCGGAAGAAGAAGCGATCAAAGTATTTGCTTCCAATTTGAAGGACTTGCTCCTGGCCGCGCCCGCTGGCCAGTTGATCTCCATGGGCCTAGACCCCGGCGTGCGCACTGGCGTCAAAGTGGCGCTGGTAGATCAAACCGGCAAACTGGTGGAACATGGCGTGATTTACCCACATCCGCCGCGCAATCAATGGGATGAATCCATTCAGGTGCTGGCATTGCTGGCGGAAAAATACCAGGTAAAATTGATCAGCATTGGCAATGGCACGGCCTCGCGCGAAACGGACCGGCTGGTGGCGGATGTGCTACAACGCCATCCCAAACTCGGCTTGCAGAAATTGGTGGTCAGCGAAGCCGGCGCATCCGTGTATTCGGCATCAGCGCTGGCTGCCGAGGAATTTCCCGACCTGGATGTATCGATTCGCGGCGCAGTGTCCATTGCCCGCCGTTTGCAAGACCCGCTGGCCGAACTGGTGAAAATCGACCCCAAATCCATAGGTGTGGGCCAGTACCAGCACGATGTCAACCAAAGCCAATTGGCGCGCGCGCTGGACGGCGTGGTGGAAGATTGCGTGAATGCAGTGGGCGTGGATTTGAACATGGCCTCTGCGCCGCTGCTGGCGCGGGTTTCTGGACTCAACAAAACCTTGGCAAAAAACATCGTGGAATTCCGCGACAGCAATGGCGCGTTCCGCAACCGTGCGCAACTCAAAAAAGTGCCGCGTTTGGGCGATAAAACCTTTGAACAAGCGGCTGGATTTTTGCGTATCACCAATGGCGACAATGCGTTAGACGCTTCTGGCGTGCATCCCGAGGCGTATCCGGTGGTGGAACGCATCGTGGCCAAAACCGGCAAACCGGTGCAAGAATTGATTGGCAATCATGCGTTTTTACAAAAGCTTAAGCCTGCGGATTTTACTGACGATTTTTTTGGCGTGCCCACGGTCAGCGACATTTTGCAAGAACTCGACAAGCCAGGCCGCGACCCGCGTCCAGAATTCAAAACTGCCGCGTTCCGCGACGGTGTGGAAACTTTGGCGGATTTGCAATTGGATATGATTTTGGAAGGTGTGGTTACCAATGTCACCAATTTTGGCGCGTTTGTGGACATTGGCGTGCACCAAGATGGCCTGGTGCATGTTTCCGCATTGTCGGATCGCTTTGTGCGCGACCCGCGCGAAGTGGTAAAAACCGGCCAAGTGGTCAAGGTTAAAGTATTGGAAGTGGACATTCCACGCAAGCGCGTAGCGCTCACCATGCGCCTGCAAGACAACAGCCGTGATCACCTCGCCACAACGCCCCCCGCGCGCAATAACGCTGCTACTGGCAACGCCGCTGCCAGTAAAGCGCAGCGGCGCGTAGCAGATGCGCCGCCGCCCGCCAATAGCGCCTTGGCCGAAGCGTTTGCCCGTGCCCGACGCCAGGAATAACGGCATGAAACCCGCCAGCGCCGCTGCTGGCTGGTGGCGGTGGGATGGCGCTGATTTATGGCTGGAAATCCACGCCCAGCCCGCTGCTCAGCGCGATGAATTTGCTGGCGAGCACGGTGGTCGTTTGAAAGTGCGCGTCAGCGGCGTGGCCGTGGATGGCAAGGCCAATGACGGTCTGGCGCGGTTTCTGGCCAAAGCGTTCGGCGTGCCCAAAAGCCAGGTAGAATTGGCGCATGGCCACACCAGTCGGCATAAACGGTTCCGCATTCATGCGCCGCGCGCACTGCCGGTGGCGCTGGTGGATGCGGGAATTTCTATAAATCTATCATAAATCAATCGCCAAGGTGCGCTATGCCAGACATCATTCCGCCCGACTCTGTGGGACTGGTTACCCCGCAACAAATACGCATCGATACGCCGCTAGACCTGGAATGTGGCCGCCAACTGCCTGGATATAGCCTGATATACGAAACCTACGGCGAACTCAATGACACGCACAGCAACGCAGTGCTGATTTGCCACGCGCTGAGCGGCGACCATCATGCGGCGGGTTACCACAGTGTGCAAGACCGCAAACCAGGCTGGTGGGAAAGTTGTATCGGCCCAGGAAAACCGATTGACACCAAACGCTTTTTCGTGGTAAGCCTCAACAATTTGGGCGGCTGCAAAGGTTCCACCGGGCCAACGGTGATCAATCCTGACACAGGCAAGCCCTATGGCCCCGATTTTCCCATCATCACCGTGCCAGACTGGGTGAACAGCCAGGCGCAATTGGCGGATGCCCTGGGCATACCGCAGTGGGCTGCGGTCATCGGTGGCAGTTTAGGCGGGATGCAAGCCCTGCAATGGGCCATCCAATATCCGCACCGCCTGCGCCATTGCGTGGCCATCGCTGCCGCGCCCAAACTCACCGCGCAAAATATCGCGTTCAACGAAGTGGCGCGTCAATCCATACTCAGCGACCCAGAATTCCACGATGGCCATTATTATGAAAAACAAACAATTCCGCGCCGTGGCCTGATGCTGGCGCGCATGTTGGGGCACATCACCTATTTATCGGACGAAGCCATGCGCGCCAAATTTGGCCGCGAATTGCGCGAGGGCAAGATTCAATTCGGCTTTGATGAAGCGGAATTTCAAGTAGAAAGCTACTTGCGCCATCAAGGCCGCTCGTTCGTGGATCGTTTTGACGCCAATACCTATTTGTTGATGACCAAAGCATTGGATTATTTTGACCCTGCTGCGCAACATGGCCATAATTTATCCCAAGCCATGGCTAGTGCGCTGGCCAAATTTTTAGTCATCTCCTTTACCAGCGATTGGCGCTTTGCACCAGAGCGTTCTAAAGAAATTGTGCGCGCGCTGCTGGCCGCGAAAAAGACCGTCAGTTACGCCGAAATCAAGGCCCACCATGGTCATGATGCCTTTTTAATCCCCATTGAACATTACCTGGCCGTGTTCAGCGCCTATATGCAGCGGGTGGCAACCTGATTTTTTTGTTTACTAGAGTTGTTCCCAAATAA
>DYPE01000050.1:0-5104 GCA_020720085.1 Dichelobacter nodosus
TGCGACTAGGCGGGAAGCCAGGAATAAATCTCAAGTTATTAGCGGTTGCAGTATATCTAAAAATAATACGCTGGCGGATTTATACGACCCGCTGACCATGCCCGCCGATTTGCGCAAAGCGCATCAAAAACTCGACGCCGCCGTGGATGTGTGTTACCGCCAAGAAAAATTCAAAACCGATGCAGAACGACTGGGATTTTTGTTTGCGCGTTATCAGCAATTGACGGGAGACTTGTGATGGGAAATATTGAAAATACTCAACGCGATGCCGCAATCGCCTGCGGTGTTGCCTTGGATGCCGCCTATGAAAAACGCTGAATTGTTAGCCCCTGCGGGCACTTTGCAAAATTTGGAATATGCCTTGGCCTATGGCGCGGATGCGGTGTATGCCGGTCAGCCGCGTTATAGCCTGCGTGCGCGTAACAATGAGTTTGACAAGCTGGCGGCGTTGGCGCAAGGCATTGCGACCACTCATGCTGCGGGCAAGCGGTTTTATCTTACTGCCAATGTGCTTCCGCATAATGCTAAGGTAAAAACATTTATTGCGGATTTGGAACCCGTGGTGGCACTGGGGCCGGATGCGATGATTATGGCAGACCCGGGCCTGATTGCCATGGCGCGCGCGCGTTGGCCAGACATGGCGATTCATCTGTCTGTGCAGGCCAATACCATCAACAGCGCTGCGGCGCGGTTTTGGCAGCGCCAGGGCGTGAGCCGCATCATTTTGTCGCGCGAGTTGAGCCTAGAGGAAGTGGCGGAAATCCGCCAAGATTGCCCAGATTTGGAATTGGAAGTGTTCGTGCATGGCGCGCTGTGTGTGGCATTCTCCGGGCGGTGTTTGTTGTCGGGCTATTTTAACCACCGCGACCCCAATCAGGGCACTTGCACCAATGCTTGCCGTTGGCCGTATGAGGTGTATTTGGAAGAACAAGGCCGTCCGGGCGAATATTTGCCCACCGAGGAAGATGAACATGGCACGTATATTTTGAATTCTAAGGATTTGCGCGCCATTCAACATGTGGAGCGGTTGATGGCCATGGGCGTGGACAGCTTGAAAATCGAAGGTCGCACCAAGTCGTATTATTACACCGCACGCACCACAGCGGCGTATCGCCAAGCCATAGATGATGCTTGGGCAGGCCGTCGGTTTAATGCCCATTTGCTGGGCGAATTAGAGCATCTTGCCAATCGCGGTTATACGGAGGGCTTTTTCCGCCGTCATGCGGCAGCGGAAACGCAAAATTACCAAACCGGAGTGTCTACGCACAGCAGTCAGCAGTATGTGGGCGATGTGGTGGATTGTCAGCCCGGCTGGGTGGAAATCGCGGTGAAAAACCGTTTTGAAAGCGGCGATACGCTGGAATTGCTGTTTCCGCATCAACGTCTGTGTATTGTGGTAGAACACATGGAAAATCTGCACGGCGAGCGTATGACCGCCGCACCAGGCGCGGGTTATGTGGTGCGGGTGGCGTTGGCACCAGCCGTTGCCGAGTCTTGCAATGGGGTTGCGCGCTGGGGATTGGTGGCGAGGTACCTGCCCAGCGGTTTGTAACGGTAGCGCGGGGTGCGCTACAGCCGCCACAATTGGATGGCAGGCGGGCAGGCGGCGCGCGGCAATACGCCTTTCACATCAACCACCACGCCTTGGCCGCGCTCCAGTAGGCGGCCAATCCATGGCCAGCCAGCAGCGCGGAACGCTGGGTGTGGCACGGCTAAAATCACGCAGTGCGCCGGGGCCAGGCGTTCGGCAGGGAGCAGTTCTACGCCCAATTCCTGTTGCGCTTCGTGCGCATCCACCAGCGGGTCATGCACTTGCACGGTAACGCGGTGCATCTGTAAGTAATGAATCATGTCCACCACGCGGGTGTTGCGCAAGTCTGGCACATTTTCTTTGAATGCCAGGCCGAGAATGGTCACTGTGCTTTCTGGCACTAAATAGCCTGCTACGCGCATTTGTTCCAGCGCGCGCGCGGCGACAAAAATGCCCATGCTTTCATTCAGTACGCGCGCGGCTGGAATTACGCTGGGCGAGTAGCCCACACGCTCGGCCTTGTGCACCAGATAATATGGGTCTATGCCGATGCAATGCCCGCCCACCAGGCCGGGGGTGAATGGTAAAAAATTCCATTTGCTGCCTGCGGCGGCCAGCACGTCGTGGGTGTCAATGCCCAATCTGTCAAAAATCATCGAAAATTCATTCATCAAGGCAATATTCACATCGCGTTGGGTATTTTCAATGACTTTGGCGGCTTCTGCCACGGCAATGGAGGCGGCGCGGTGCACGCCTGCGGTAACCACTTGGCTGTACACCTCGGCAATAATGTCCAACGTGGCGGCGTCCAAGCCCGATACAATCTTGATTACGTTGGTGAAAGTGTGGTTTTTATCGCCAGGATTGATGCGCTCCGGCGAATAGCCTACGCTAAAATCCATGCCGCAACGCAGGCCAGAGCAACGTTCGAGCACGGGCACGCAGCTTTCTTCAGTCGCGCCCGGGTATACGGTGGATTCGTACACGACAATATCGCCGCGCCGCAGATGCGCGCCCACGGTTTTCGAGGCGCGCAATACTGGCAGCAAATCAGGAATATGCTGGTCATCCACCGGCGTGGGCACGGCGACAATGTAAAAATCTGCTTCTGCCAAATCAGCGGGATTGGCGGTGAACAGCACATCCGCCGCGCGCAGTGGCTCGGCGTTTACTTCGCCGGTGGCATCGTGGCCTTCGCGCAGGGCGGCAATGCGTTGCGCGTTGATGTCAAAGCCGATAACGCGCCCCAGTTGGCCAAAAGCCACGGCCACAGGTAGGCCAACATATCCTAGGCCAATCACGGCAATGCGGCGGTTGAGAGCGGTCATACGTTTATGCCGATTCGCGCGGCGGTTGCAACACTTCGGCCAGGCGGCGGCGTTCTTCCGCGCTCAGTTCTGCTTCTGGCGCGGTCATCGCACGGCGGCGTACCAGCAGCCATGCCACGAGCATGGCTACAATTAACAAAATTAGCGGGCCGGCCCATAGCACATACGTTTTAAGTTTAACGGGCGGATTGTATAGCACAAAATCACCATAGCGCGTTACGAGAAACTCTTTGATTTGCCAATTATTTTGTCCTTCCAATACCATGTTGCGCACTTCATCGCGCAAATTTTGCGCTAAATCAGCATTAGAATCGGCAAGCGATTGGTTTTGGCACACCACGCAACGCAATTCTGCGGTAAGCTGCTTGAAGCGTTGCTCTTGCGCGCTGTCGCTAAAGGGTTGCGTAACTTGGTCGATGGCTTGGCTGGCCAAGGGCAGCAACACGCCCAATAAGATGCTTAACCATGGTTTTATCATTCACTTCCCTCCCATTATCCTAATGCTAAAAATCCGCTTTCGCCCATTGGGCGTTGGCGGTGCATGGCAGCAGAATTTCCACCACCACGCCGGGTTGATCCTCACGGTTGCGTAGGTGGCAGGTACCGCCTGCGCTCCATATCAGCGAGGCTACAATGGGCAGGCCCAGGCCCATGCCACTCAACTGGCCGGTGAAAAATTTTTCGTGCTGAAAATAGGGCGTCCAAACTTCTTCCAATACTTCAGCAGGCAGGTGGATGCCGTTGTCTATGTGTTGCAGCAAAATATGCTCAGCATTGGGCTGGGAGATGCGCACTTCCACTTCGGGCTGACCATGCGGGTGGAATTTTTTGGAGTTGCCACTGATTTCGCGAAAAATCACTTGTGCGTCAGACGGCCCCAGGGGCAGTTTCAGATCCGCCAGCAGGGGCGACAAATGGTAGGTAAAATGAACCGCTAAATCTTGGCGAATTTCCTCCAGCACGGCCAGTAACTCGTTCGCGCTGATGCGTTCTTTGTAGCCGGGCACGCGATCTTCATTGACATATTGCAAAATGCGGGCAATGCGGTTTTGCAATTCATGGCCGCCATCCCGCGCCAATTTCAGCATGGAGATATGCTCTTCGCTCAAGCCCGCTGGCTTGGCGGCAAGCACATAATCCATGGCGCTGAGCGCTTGCAAGGGGGTGTTCAGCTTGTGCGCGATAATATCTTGGAATAAACGAGTTTTTTGTTGGCGGATGACGTGTTCGGAAACATTGCGCAACGCCAGCATGGACGGATTGTTAGCATCCCCGTGTTCATCTTGAAACAGACGCACTTCTAACCACAACGACGGGTTATCCTGTGTTTCAGCGCGCACCAAGTAACGTGGCAACGCATTGGGTGCTGGCCAATTTTGCCATGCCGCACGCGGTTCACATTGAAAATGGCACGCAACCTGCGGTAAAAAATAGGGTAAATTTTCTGTCTCAGCAATGGCCAGATAACGCCTCGCCGCCGGGTTGGCGTAGTGAATGCGGCCATCTAGGTTGAGTAGCAGGTAGCCCTCTTCCGCTTGCTGCGCCACCCATTCTACTTTTTTCCTTTCTAACAATAATTTACGATAACGGTTGAGACGGGTGATGTTGCGCAAGCGCATACGTAGTTCGTGACGATTAATGGGCTTGGCTAAATAATCGTCTGCGCCAGATTCTAAGCCCGCAGGCTTGGCTGTGCGTTCGTCTAGCGCGGTGATCAGCACAATGGGTACTTCCGCCAGCATGGGGTCGCGCCTCATGCGTGCGCAGACTTCAAAACCGTCCATATATGGCATCATTACATCCAACAATACCACATCGGGCAACACGGCCTTGGCTTTGGCAATGGCGTCCTCGCCGTTGGCAGCGAATTCGAGCAGATAGCCTTCTGGAGCCAGCAGAAATTCTAACGTTTCCTGGCCGATTTTTTCATCATCTACAATTAAGACCGTGTACGGTGCGCTTTCTGTTGTCATGGGGTATGATTGTAGGGGCACCCCTTGTGGGTGCCCTTGGTTGTGCCTTGTGGGGGCATTGGGGTGCCTTGGTGTGCCTTATGGGTGCTGTACATATAACACCGCGACACGGTAAACGCAACATGAAATTTTGGGTTGGGTATCCGCATTGGCAACGACAAGGGCACAGACAAGGGCACCCACGGCCACCACAAGGGCACCCACGAGGGCACCCACAAGGGCACCCACAAGGGCACCCACAAGGGCACCCACAAGGGCACCCACAAGGGCAC
>DYPE01000050.1:5204-19437 GCA_020720085.1 Dichelobacter nodosus
AGGGCACCCACGAGGGGTGCCCCTACGTTAGTTGGCCGTACACCCATTCCCACTCCCGTGACGGCAAGTCCACGGTCAATAGACAATCGCCGTTGTCCGCTACTGTTTCGCCCTGCACCACGCCAAGCGCGTAGCAGCGCGCACGTACATGCGCGGCATTGGCCGGAATGCACACCGCACGGCAATGGCGGTTGTGGCCGAAAAAGTCTTGTATGGCCTGTTGTAGCAAGTCCATGCCCGCGCCAGTGTGGGCGGAAACATAGACCCGTTCCACGCCGTCGGCACTGGTTTCACGTTTGGGCGCAAGGCCACAACGGTCGATTTGGTTGTACACCAAAATTTGCGCTACCTCATCGGCCTCAATTTCTTTCAGCACGGAGTTGACTTGCGTAATTCTTTCTGCGCGGTCTTCGCAACTGGCATCCACTACGTGCAACAGCAGGCGCGACAGGCGGGTTTCTTCCAGCGTGGCGCGGAATGCGGCAACCAGATCATGCGGCAATTGTTGAATAAAACCCACCGTGTCGGCAAGAATAATGGCGGATTTGTCCGGCAGTGCCAGACGGCGCAAGGTGGTGTCCAGCGTGGCGAATAATTGGTCGGCCACATACACCGATGCGGTGGTGAGGCGGTTGAACAGCGTGGATTTGCCAGCATTGGTGTAGCCGACTAGAGATATGGTGGGAATTTCAGCACGGTCGCGGGCGCGGCGACTTTGGCCGCGTTGCAGGCGTACTTTGTCCAGGCGTTTATTAATTTGTTTGATGCGTTCGCCCAGCAACCGTCGGTCGGTTTCTAACTGGGTTTCGCCTGGGCCGCGCAGGCCAATGCCGCCCTTTTGCCGTTCCAAGTGCGTCCAGCCGCGCACCAGGCGGGTGGATAAATGCTCTAACTGCGCCAGTTCAACTTGCAGCTTGCCTTCAAAGGTTTGGGCGCGTTGGGCGAAAATGTCCAAGATTACGCCCGTGCGGTCAATGACCCGGCATTCCAGAGCTTTTTCGAGGTTGCGTTCTTGCGCGGGTGTCAGTTCGTGATTAAACAACACGACATTGGCGTGTTTTTCCTGCGCAACGAGGCGGATTTCATCGACTTTGCCTTCGCCGGCGAAAAATTTGGGGTCAGGCTGGCGGCGACTGCCACCGATTGCCGCCACCGGCAGGACACCAGCGGAACGCACCAATTCGGCGAATTCCGCCGCATCCGGCGGGGATTGCCCCGCAATGGCGAGAGTAACTAGAACGGCATGCTCGCCGCTGTCGGGACGTTCAAACAATACAGTGATTCCATATAATTAAGAGATGCCAATACAACGGCTTAAACTTCATCCTCCATTTCTTCTTCGCCGCCATATTTGACGTTGCGCACCGGTACGATGGTGGAAACCGCGTGCTTATAAACCATTTGGCTGACCGTATTGCGCAGTAAAATCACGAATTGGTCAAATGACTCAATTTGTCCCTGCAATTTGATGCCGTTCACCAGATAAATCGACACCGGCACCCGTTCTTTACGCAAAGCGTTCAAAAAAGGATCTTGTAATGTTTGTCCCTTCGTCATAAAAACCCCTAATTTTATTGTTACGTTTAAGTTTATGTAATTATGTATTGGACAACAGTGCGGCGCTAGATGCAATACTCTAGTCCGTAATCGCGCCTGCCGCGCGCAAATAGGCCAGCGCCTGCGGCAGTAGTCGGTTGTCCAGCGCGTCTAGCCAGTGAGCGTCCGGCTCGGCGCGCAACCAGGTCAATTGGCGTTTGGCCAACTGTCCTGTAGCAATAATAGCTTGTTCCGCCATGGTTGCAAAATCCAGTTGTCCGTCGAGATGTTGCCACACCTGGCGGTAGCCCACCGCGCGCATGGATGGCAACGCCAAGTGCAAGTCGCCGCGCGCACGCAACGCGCGCACTTCTTCAAGCAAGCCGCGCGCCAGCATCGCGCTAAACCGCTCGCGGATGCGCTGGCGCAATGCGTTGCGGTCGGTGGGCGCGATCACCAATTTCACCGCAGTACATACAGGCGATGCTTGGCGTTCCTGTTGTAGCAGTTGGCTCATGGGCTGACCTGCCAGCAAGCACACTTCCAATGCGCGTTGAATGCGTTGCGGATCATGCGGGTGAATGCGCGCCGCACTGGCGGGGTCCAATTCTGCCAAGCGGTTATGCAGGGCGACCCAGCCCAGGCGCTGCGCGTCTTCGTTCAAACGGGCGCGCAACGCTGGGTCAGCGGGCGGCAATGCCGATAACCCGCGTTCCAAGGCGCGGAAGTATAACCCTGTCCCCCCAGTTAATAAAGGAATTTTACCCTTGGCGCGGATTTTTGCCATGGCGACCTGGGCATCTGCGCGAAAGCGAGCAGCGGAATAACTGTCTGCGGGATCGCAAATGTCGATCAGCCAATGCGGCACACGCGCCAGGGTTTCGGCGTCCGGCTTGGCGGTGCCAATATCCATGCTACGATACACCAGCGCGGAATCCACGCTGATGATTTCGCAGGGCAGGTATTGTGCCAGCGCCACAGCCAAGCCGGTTTTGCCCGAGGCCGTAGGCCCCATTAAAAAAATCGCGGGTTCCATCTGTGGCTCACAGCCGAGCGCACGGTCGGGGAAATGCGGCAAACGCCGCTTTGCCTATCAACCGCCTTCAGTGTGTACTGGCGTTTGGATGGCGCGTTCTTCTACCAAGCAATGCTCCATAAATTTTGCACGTTTTTCGCCTTGCATGTTGTCTTCATTGGCGCGATCCGTGCAAATTTGTTCTGGCGAAGCGGGTTGCGGCGGCGCAACCGGCTTGCTGTCCGCCGCCCAGGCGAGGGAACTGGCGAATACTGTGGTTGCCATCATAGTGATCATCATTGTTTTCATACCGTTGGACTCCTGAAATAAATAAACGCAATGTAAAAGAACCGGGCAAGCCATGGCGGGCTGCCCGGGTTGGGCAGTGATGCGCTCCCTCTGTGCAGATTGGGCGTATCTTGTCATCATGGCTGGCAAAGCCAGCCATGATGACAAGTGTACTCATTTTTATACCAGAACAGGAAGCGGTTGCAAAAAGAAGCCGCCAAAGGTACGACGATTAGGCGCCAGCCGCGTCGCGGCCAAAGCGGGCAAAGCGCTGATGGCGCTTCTCTACCAATTCATCGGCGGATAGACTTTGTAATTCAACTAACTGTTCTTGCAGCACTTGCGCCATGGCCATCGCCACCGCATTGGGATCGCGGTGGGCGCTGCCCAGCGGCTCGGGGATGATGCGTTCAATCAAGCCCAATTCCAGCAAACGCGGAGCAGTCATGCCCATGGCAGCGGCTGCTTCCGGCGCTTTTTCCGCGCTTTTCCACAAAATCGACGCGCAGCCTTCGGGCGAAATCACTGAATACGTGCTGTATTGCAGCATATTGACGCGATTGCCTATGCCTATGGCCAACGCGCCGCCCGACCCGCCTTCGCCGATCACCGTGCAGATAACCGGCACGCGCAATTGGCTCATGTCATACAGATTGCGCGCAATGGCTTCGCTTTGGCCACGCTCCTCGGCGTCAATGCCTGGGTACGCGCCGGGGGTGTCGATAAATGTGAAGAGCGGCAATTGGAAACGCTCGGCCATTTTCATCAGACGCAATGCTTTGCGGTAGCCTTCCGGCTTGGGCATACCGAAATTGCGTTGCAATTTTTCTTTGGTGTCACGGCCTTTTTGGTGGCCAATCACCATCACCGCTTGGCCGTTAAAACGCGCCAGGCCGCCAATAATGGCTTGGTCATCGCGGAACGCACGGTCGCCGTGCAGTTCCTCGAATTCGGTGAAAACTAATTTGACGTAATCCAAAAAATAGGGACGCATTGGGTGGCGCGCGAGTTGGGAAATTTGCCACGGGCTGAGGTTGATGAACACGGCCTCGGTCATCTCGCGGCTTTTCTTTTGCAAGTTACTGATTTCGTCGTTAAAATCAATTTCCTGGCTTGCATTGATTTTTTGCAATTCTTGGATTTGTGCTTCCAATTCAGCAATCGGCTGTTCAAAATCAAGATAATTCGGATTCATGGCGGCATTGAGAGGTATGGTTAGATGACTTTGGAAAAACGGGGCTGCGTGGCGGCTTGGCGCAAATAGGCGTCAAATGCCATACAAATATTACGAATCAGTAGTTTACCGGGTGGCAAAACATCAATGCGGGCCGGGGTGCGTTGCAACAGGCCATCGGCTTCCATGCTGGCCAAATCCGTCCATTCCTGCGAAAATTTATCATTAAAATCAATTTTATACTGATTTTCCACCGCAGTGATGTCCAAGGTAAAATGGCACATCAGCCGGGTAATGATGTCGCGTCGCAACCGGTCTTCCGGCGTCAATTCCACGCCGCGAAAAACCGCCAATTCGCCTGCGTCTATGCTGGCGAAGTAACTGTCTAATTCCTTGCGGTTTTGGCTGTAGGTGTTGTCTACTTTGCCCACCGAAGTTACGCCCAACCCGATTAAATCGCAGTCCGCGTGGGTGGCGTAGCCTTGGAAATTGCGATACAGCGTGCCATTGCGTTGCGCCACGGCCAACTCGTCTTGGGGCTTGGCAAAGTGATCCATGCCAATGTACACATAACCCGCCTGGGTCAGATATTGGATAGTGGCCTGCAAAATCAGCAGTTTTTCTGCGGGTGGCGGCAGCTCATCGACCTGGATGCGACGCTGGGGTTTGAATAACTCTGGCAAATGCGCGTAGTTGAACACAGAAATACGATCCGGGTCGAGCGCGACGATTTTTTCCAACGTAGCCACAAAGGATTCCGCCGTTTGCAGCGGCAGCCCATAAATTAAATCTAGGCTCACCGAGTGAAACCCATGCGTGCGGGCAGCAGCGAGAATGGTATGGGTTTGTGCTTCGCTTTGGATGCGGTTGACTGCGCGTTGCACTTGCGGATTAAAATCTTGCACGCCCAAACTGAGCCGGTTAAAACCCAGTTCACGCAGCAAAGCAATGGTTTCTGGCGTGGCCTCGCGTGGGTCAATTTCTATCGAATATTCGCCCTGATCATCGTCGCGCAATTGGAAATGGCAGCGGGTTTGTGCCATCAATTCGCGCATTTGATCGTGGCTGATGAAGGTGGGCGTGCCGCCGCCCCAGTGCAGTTGATCCACCACGCGGCTGCGGTCGAACAGTGCGCCTTGCAAGGCTAACTCGCGGTATACCCGGTCTAAGTAGGGTTGCGATTTGCTTCGGTCTTTAGTGGCAATTTTGTTGCACGCGCAGTAAAAACACACGGTGTCGCAAAACGGAATGTGAAAATACAGCGATACCGGGCGGGCGGCGGCATTGCCGCGCGCGCAGGCAGCGCGGTAGTGCGCGGGCGTGAAGCCTTCGTGAAACTGCACCGCTGTGGGGTAAGACGTGTAGCGCGGCCCGGATTTGTCGTAGCGGCGCAGGAGTTCGGCGTCAAAAAAAATCTGTTGGTTCATGCTCGGTTCCTGGTGTGGAAATGGCGGTGAATGCGGTTACGGAAACATGGCTGGAGTGACGTATTGTGCTATTGCGGCGCTGGCGTTTTCCAGCCTTGCCTGGGTGCTGCTTGTCCGCCAGAATCGTGACGCACGTAATAAGGCATTTGACCGGTGGCAAAATAGGTGCGCGCCATCAGCTCGCCGAGCACGCCGGTGGTGAGGAATTGCACGCCCATGAACACCAACAGCACGCCAGTGAGCAGCAATGGACGGTCGCCAATGTCTTGGCCTAGAAAGAATTTGATCACAAATAGCCAGCCCAGCGCCACTCCGCCCAATGCGCCAAACAACAAGCCAATGCGGCCAAAAAAATGACCTGGGCGGCTTAAAAACCGCAGGAAAAAATACACGGACAGTAAATCGACAATCACGCGAAAAGTGCGGCTGATGCCATATTTGGATTGGCCAAATTGGCGCGGATGGTGGGTGACCACTTCTTCGCGGATGCGGCTGGGCGCGGTTTGCAAGGCCATCCAAGCAGGGATGAAGCGGTGCATTTCACCAAATAAACGTACATTTTTGATGATTTGTGCACGATAGACTTTCAAGCTACAGCCATAATCATGGATGGATACGCCTGTGATTTTGCCAATCAAACGGTTGGCCAGGCGCGACGGCACTTTGCGTAACCACAGGTTATCCTTGCGATCCTTGCGCCAGCCGGTGAGCAAATCTAACTCTTCGCGGAGTAAGCGGTGCACCATGCGCGGAATGTCGTGCGGGTCGTTCTGTAAGTCGCCGTCCAAGGTGGCGATCACGTCACCGCGCGCTGCATCAATGCCCGCTTGCATGGCCGCAGTTTGGCCAAAATTGCGTTGCATGGTCAACACGCGCACATGGCTCCCCCATTCGGTCAGGGCTTGCGCCAAGGCGCGCTCTGTGCCATCGGCGCTGCCGTCATCCACCAAAATCAATTCCCACGGCATGGGATAGCTGTCCAAGGCTTGATGCACGCGCGCCACCAGCGGCGCTACGTTGTCGCGCTCGTTGTACAGTGGAATCACCACCGACAGGGTATGGGCGGGTATGTCCCCGGGCGGGATGGAAAAAGGGTCAATAGTGTCGTTCAAAATTGCATTTGCCTTAATATCGGGTAAGGAAGGAATCGCGTTGCGCGCCAAGCGGCGCAGGCCAGCGGGCCACAATAACAGCGCCAGCCCGTATCCTGCCAGGCCGGTCATGCTGCCCAACGCCAAGCCAGCCAGCACTTGGCCAGGATAATGTTTAGCCAAGTACATCCGGGATAAACTCACCAGCGCCACAATCAGCCATAGCCCTATGTGCCAGGCGCGCCAGCGCGTGACCAGGGTAAGGAACATGGCCGCCGCAGCGTAATTGGCCGCATGATTGGAAGGCATTCCCGTCAAGGTGCCGCTGCATGGTGGGCCGTGCAGCATCCCAATGAAATCGTAGCATGGGCGGTATTGCGGCCAGGCGGATTTCAGCCCATTGCCAGTAACATCCGCCATGGCCACTGTGAGCAACAGCAGCAACCAGAATAACATGCCATCGCGGCCATTGCGCCGTGCGCTGTCCACCAGCAGCAGCAATGCCAGCGGCAAGGTGAACGCGGCCTTAGCAGAAACCCATGTCAGTAGCACGTCTAGCCCAGTAAAGTGCCAGTGGTTTAACCATAGGAGTATGCTATGCTGCCAATTCATCGTTTTTTCAATAAATGGCTAGCCATAGCGTAACTCGTGAATCACTGGTGCGGTGTCCGGGCGCACGCCGCGCCATAAAAAAAACGCTTCTGCTGCCTGTTCCACCAGCATTCCCAAGCCATCGCAAATTTTTCCCGCGCCCTGTTCCTTGGCCCAACGCATAAAGGCGGTGGCTTGATTGCCATACACCATGTCGTACGCCACGCCACCGGATTGCAGCACGCCAGCGGGCAACGGCGGCAGTTCGTCGTGCAAGCCCGCTGAAGTCGCGTTGATGAGTAAGGAAAAGGATTGCCCAACCAACGCCGTGTAGCCGCAACCGCATACTGGCATGTTAGGATATTCATCTGCCAAGGCCAAGGCTTTATCCACCGTGCGGTTGGCAATGGTGATGGCAGCCGGGTGTTGTTCCAACAGCGGTGCAATCACCCCGCGTGCCGCGCCGCCTGCGCCCAGCAGCAAAATGGTTTGGCCGCACAGGCTGGTTTGCCAATTTTGCGTTAAATCACGCGCCAACCCCACACCGTCGGTATTATCGCCCAGCCGTTCGCCTTGGCTGCCAAACCACAGCGTATTCACTGCCTTGGCGCGTTCCGCACGCGGACTGCGCACGGTGGCCAGTGCATAGGCTTGTTCTTTGAAGGGCACAGTGATATTTAACCCCTTGCCCCCCGCCTGCTGGAATTCGCGCACAGCGACGGCAAATCCATCCAGCGGTGCAAGCACAGGAATATATTCAATTTTCTGCCCAGTTTGACGGGCAAACGCAGCATGAATGAGCGGGGATTTGCTATGCGCGATGGGATTGCCAAATACGGCGTAGGTGTCACAGGGCAACATAGTGTGCGGTATCGTGATGAGTGCAAGAAGAGGTCATGGCAAAGTCAAGGCGATAAACGCATTGATCTGGGACACAAAGTTGGCGAAATGCGCCTCCCCGTGCGGAAAGGCGCAATGGGAATAAAACCGTTACGGCAGTGTGGCTAAATCTGCCAAATGGACTTGGCCGCCAGCCTCGTCGGTAGTCAGCAGCGTGCCCGTGGTGAAGCGGGCCTTGGCAATCGCGCTGGCTAAGTCGGTTAATGCGCGCGCACCCTCGCTTTGTGCTTCCAAATATTTGTCTTCTAGCTGCATGGCCGTGATCAGCTTGCTCAAATCTTCCAGCACGGCTTTGTCATCAAGCAGTGTTGTCAGGGCATCGCGGTAAGAGAGTAGCGTTTTCCTAATCTGCACCGCCTTTTGCATACGGCCATGCACACTGCTCACTTCGCCCATCACGCCCAAGCTCAGGGCGCGCACCTTTTCCTCGGCAGTGATGGTTTTTTGCCGGTAATCCACTTGGCTTAAATCCAGCGCGCCTTCGGCTACGTCGTTGCCAAATGGGTAGTTGAGCGTCAAGCCAGCACCGTAATTCACGCCCACATTGCGATAAGTGGAATCCAACAACTGGCTAAGACCATTGTATTGGGTAAAGCCGTTGTACCCCACGCTTAAGGTAACGTCCAGTTTTGGCAAAGTGTCTTTGCGCGCTTTTTTGAGATTGGTTTGCGCGGACTCTTGGCGCAAACGGGCGGCTTTTAGGTCTAAACGCTTGTCCAGCGCAAGCTGCGTCCATTGTTGTTGCATACGCGCGGAATCGAATTGACTGAGCGCATCGCCCCATTCTAGCGGAAATTCGTCCACCGGTTCGCCCATGGCAGCCAGTTGATCCGGCGTAATGCCCATTTTGGTGGCCAACGCCACACGCGCTTCGCTCAAGGTTTGGGTAGCGTCAATCCATTTGCCTTTTTTATCTTCCAAATAGCCATCCAGGGTTTTGTCGCTGCGTCCTGCGCGTTCTATCCACTTTTGCACGCGCGCCTGCGAGGCTTGCACTTGATCTGCATACCAGCGCGCACTGCTGTAATTCCAAAACGCAGTGATGGTTTCCAAAATCGTCGATGAAATCGAATGCTGAAAATCTGCTACGCTGGCCTGGTGATTCAATTTGGCCGCAGTTTCGGCAGCACCCGCCGATTCAGTGCCCGCGCCTTTGAGCAGGGGCACGGTAAGGGTGAAACTGACCATGCCTTTGTTGGTGGGCAACTGCAGGGGATGCAGCAGAATATCCGGATCAGTTAGGCTGGCCGCAACGGATAAATCTGCCGACAAACCACTACGGAACGGCTGGGTTAAGCCAGCAGATACTTGATTATTTTCAAGTCCCACTTCTATATTTGCCGCGTTGGGCGGCAATCTGGCGCGATCCGCTGGCTTCAAACCATCTACATCCAACGCGGTAATGTCACTGTGGTTATGCGTAATCCCCATGCGGCCCACCAAGTTAAATGCGCCGCTGGCCATGCGTGCACTGGCCTTAGCCACGTCCACCGCCAATTTTTCTAACGTGATGTTGGGCGAATGCTGTAATGTCATTTCCAACGCGAGCGGCAAGGTGATAGCCGCTTGCGCAGGTGCGGGGACGCTTTCTCCAGCCGCCCAAACTTGTGCGGGCAATACTGCGCATCCACACGCCAATGCAATCGATTTTGCCAACAACCAACGAGTATGCATACTTTAAGTCTCCCAAAAAATAAATGTCATTATGGATAATTTGCTACACGCCAACGGCGGGCGCGCTCGATCGCGCCCGCCGTCGCAGAATTTACCTAACCGCCCAGCGCTTTGAAAATCGCATCGCGGATTTCATCCACCTTGCCAATGCCGTCAATGCGCACATACACGGGAGCGCCTGAGATATTGGCGGAGGCCCACTCTGAATAATATTGAATCAGCGGTTTGGTCTGTTCATGATATACAGTGAGGCGTTTGCGCACAGTTTCTTCGTGGTCATCATCGCGCTGAATCAAATCTTCGCCCGTGACATCATCCTTGCCTGCCACCTGGGGCGGATTGAACACAACATGATAAGTACGGCCCGAAGCCAAATGCACGCGCCGTCCGCTCATACGGCGCACAATTTCTTCGTCATCCACCGCGATTTCCACCACATAATCAATCGCCACATTTTGCTCTTTCAGCGCATCGGCTTGCGGAATGGTGCGTGGAAAACCGTCGAATAAAAATCCGTTCGCGCAATCCGGGTCTTGGATACGTTCTTTAATGAGTCCCAAAATAATATCATCCGACACCAAGCCACCAGCATCCATGATTTTTTTCGCTTCCACGCCCAGCGGCGTGCCTGCTTTAACCGCAGCGCGCAACATGTCGCCCGTGGAAATCTGCGGGATATTGAATTTTTCTTTAATATAATTCGCTTGCGTGCCCTTGCCTGCGCCAGGGCCACCTAACAGAATGATACGCATGGATTATCTCCTTAAATGAGTGACAGAAACAAAGCAACGCGTTGCCAGACAACGGGAATTCGTCCACGCGCCACGACAATCGCTAAAAATCACTGAACAAAATTTTTCATTTTTACTTTATCGTTCAGAAATTGAACCGAAATTTCAATGTTCTTACTGCGCCAAACCGCATTAGCGCCGGTCAAAGGGCCAAATCCCATGGAATTGATTTCTGTGGGGTTGCCCAAAATTTCCTTGACTTGCGCCAAGGTCATATCTGTTTCAATTTTATTATAATTTTCCTGGGTGATGCGTTCACACCCGATCAATACCGCTGCCAGTACCACAGTCAAAAAAAGGCGAACCACAGTGGGCCAGGAAAACATCCGCATAACGCGCGCTCCGTGATTTATGTCTGCTGTTGTGAAGTATGATGGATTTATGGCAAAGTGTAACAGAAATCTACGACACTTGGGCAAAATACGACTTTGCTCCAATTGGCGGAGATGCGCGAGAATAGTCGGCTTGCGTAGCAATAAAATGTCATTGGTATCCAATTAAAAATAAACAAAAAAACCACGAAAATATGCCGCGCGCCCTCCCATCTGGGCGCACTGATAAACAAAGGATATTGATGAATATGCTCCGTTCCCTGCTCTTGATTGCGTTATGCGCACTGACGCCGTGCTCTTATGCCGACGGCAAAACCTATACGCTTGGCGTGGTTCCTTGGGCGGGTTGTATTCCGGCAGTCATCGCCGATCACGAAGGTTTCTGGAAAAAACAGGATGTTGCGGTCAAAGTGTTGGTATTTGACGATATGCAGACGCTGGAAAAAATGTTTTATAACCGCCGCCTGGATATTTTGTACCATATGCTGGCAGCGGCAACCGCACCGTATCTCAGCGAAGTCCGCGTGATTGGTGCGCAACAAAACAAAATTCGCAGTGCTGAAACGCGGATTATTGCTGAACTCGACTGGTCGCATGGCGGCGACAAGGTGATTGTAAAAAACCAATTGGATGCAGCGATGTTGAAAGGTAAGGCGGTGGGGATTTATCTGACCCAGCCATCGTTGCTGCACTTGCTGGGGTTGTACCTGGAAAGTGCCGGCTTGACGTTGACGGACGTGAAGTTAATTGAGAAAGACACGGCAACCTTGTCGGATCGTTTTATTAAAGACGGGTTCAGCGCCATTGTCAGTTATGATCCCGACGCGCTGCGTGCTGAGCAGCAAGGGAATGGGAAAGTGGTGGCAACCAGCGCCGATCATGCAGGCATCATCCCCGAAGGTTTGATGATGTTAAGCGACACTTTCACCGCTACGCCGCCGGAAGATTTAAGCAAAATCTTGGCGGGTTGGATTCAAGCGCTAGAGTGGATGCTGGACAGCGCCAATGCCGAAGAAATGACCGCGCTTGCGAATGCCCATTTATTCCGTGCCGCCACGCCATTTAGCGCGGACGAAATCAGCGCGATGATGGCGGGGGTGCGTTTTCATGATCAAAAAACCTTACGCGCCCGCAATCTTGAAGGCGGCACCGCAAAATATTTCCAAGAATTGCACGATTTTTTGCAACGCCATCAACTCCTAGAAAAATCATTTACCGCCAATGTTCTGTTTAATAACCAAGCCATTGCGGCGGCGCTTGAACAAACAAAGTAACCGCTTGGCTTGCGACTATAGTAGCGCCCGTCAACCCGGCAACGGCTTCTAAGCCCCAACAACCTGTCCTTAGCCAACAATTCCCGCTTGCCTTTCAAACCGTCCCCAAACTGCCCAGGCTGCGCATCCTGGCGCACAAAAGCTTCTTCCGTTGGTCGGACTGGAATAATGATTTTGCAATTGGGATAAATCGTGCGGATTTTCGGCAATAATCGCTTGGCTGCATTGATACTTCGACAGCGCTTCAGCACAAGTTTCACAGTCATTTTTCCTCGCATTCTCTTGGTGAACAATCGGCTCGATTGCCACCGGCAACACGACTTTTAGGCCAGGACGAATCACCACCGCAGCCAACAGTTGGAGGTAAAATTTCTTTGTGCCGTTGACACGAGTGCCGTGCAACAGTCAGGACAACCTTTTTTATTGTTGGTTTAAGTATACATGGTGGCACTCTTTATTCTATAGGTGGGTAATAATCGTCTTTTAATATCTGTTCTTGCGTATACGGACAGCGCGCAGGAAAGGTATTTAGCACCAGGCCGGTTTCTTTAGCAGCTAGCCGTCTTGCGTAGGGGTAAGCATCGGCAATGGAACCCAATAAAAACCGCTTTGTACTAGGGTATTTTTCAAACAAAATATCCAGTTCATCACGTTGGCTGATAATGGTATTTTTCCAACTACGTCCGTCAAATTCAGCCCATCGGTCAGCCAGTTTCTTGTGCTGAAACTGCCATTTTAATAAATGCGCCAGCAATACGCGCAATCTACTTTCCAGTTCCCGTTGCTCGCTTGCGCCCATGCCTTCAAGTTCCTCTACCAAATGCTCAATGTCCAGTTGACCAAACCGCCCGGCCTTCAATAATTCCGCCGTATGGTGCGCCCACGCTGTATAATCATTGTTGTACAACTCGCTTAATTCACTCATGGCCATATCTCCGTATTATGCCGCTTTACGAAATTCTATCACGTTGCAGTTAGCTCCTGCCGTATTGTCTCTGAGTTTGTCCAGGTAATCCGCCCATGCTTGCATCATTCTGGCGCACTCCTCCAGATGTTTTGTCCTGTTGTAAGCACGCACTAATGGGTCTTTAACTTCATGGGCACGCTGATGTTCTATCAGGTCAATTCTGAATCCCAATGATTCATCCAACAGCGTGCGTGCTATTGCTCTAAAGCCATGGCCTACTATTTCATTTTTGGAATACCCAATCCGCCTAAACGCTGCGTTTATGGCGTTTTTCGACATGGGCCGGATTTGGCTTCTTTCGCTAGGGAATACATATTGCCCGCCGCCGGTAAGCGCTTGGATTTCGGCCAGGATTGCCAGCGCCTGGCGTGACAGCAGAACTAAGAAGATAAGCCTTTTCATCTTGCCGCTTGTAGGGCTTTTTGGTGGGTTTGGCGGTACGGATTTTTAGGTCAGAAAGCGGCATGGCTGCTATGCTCCCAGTGTTTTAACGGTATCAAAAACTGAGGGCAGAATAAATGCCGCCCAAAATACCGTCAGCCGTGACGGTATTTTGGGCGGCTTTATGGGGTAAATGAGACTATTATAGGCACAAAAAAACCCGCAATCGTTTGAAACGATGCAGGTTTTGGTACTGCGTGAGACTACTTGAAATGCTGAAATGGTGCCCAGGGCCGGAGTTGAACCGGCACGGTGTTTAGCACCGAGGGATTTTCTTACCCGCTACAGTTTTCACTGCCCCGCTGTGGATGCGGGTTTGTGGTCTGGACCATACCTTTGCCTTTTCCCGAATGGGTGGTCAGGCAGGAACCGTCTGGCCTCTACACATTTATCAAAAATGTTAAATTTTTGAATTTAGCTCGGTATTGCCATCAGCCGTACTGTTAAGGTTTCACCGAATTTGGCTCCATTCATTTTGTGGCTTTCGCCACAAATGCTCAAAATTTTAAGTCCCTTGCGTCTACCGATTTCGCCACCTGGGCGTAGCATATGCTTTTGAGAATTGACTAATGATGGAGGCTGAGGCCGGAATCGAACCGACATCCACGGCTTTGCAGGCCGCTGCATAGCCATTCTGCCACTCAGCCAAATTCCGAATCCCCAGTTTATGAGGAAATTTGGAGCGGGAAACGAGACTCGAACTCGCGACCCCAACCTTGGCAAGGTTGTGCT
>DYPE01000051.1 GCA_020720085.1 Dichelobacter nodosus
ATGGTGGGCAAAACAAAAACACGTTTTGCCCACCCTACGAAACTAGCCACGGGTGAAAAAACGCAGTTTGTGACCGTTTACAGTATAAGTGCCATTTCTCCCTCCTGTACGACTTTAGACTCATTTTACGTTTTTTGGCATTGGCCGACCATGTGATGCGGAGTAGAGAGGTTGCAATGTTTTTGGCCATTAAAATACGCAAAAAACAATGTTAGCGACATGGTTTATAGCCGCATCCGCCTGGCGAGCCAAGCAAACCGTACCAAGCCATTGTCATGAATGATAAAATACAATCATTTGATTTTTATATGATTTAGGCTTTGCCGCAAAGTCCGTTACAATCCTACGCACTCGGGCTATGCTTGCCCAATGTCTAAATCATTAGCGGTCAGGTGTGCGTTATGAATCCAGTACGCGGGCGTTCCCCGTCGGAACCCAAATTTATTCATCTTCGGCTGCACAGCGAATATTCGCTGGTGGACGGACTCATCCGTATCAAACCTTGTGCGCAAGCCGCGCGTGCGGCAGGTATGCCGGCATTGGCGTTGACGGATCAGGGCAATTTGTTCGCGCTGGTCAAATTTTATAGCGCCGCGCACAGCGCTGGCATTAAACCCATTATCGGCGTGGACGCCTGGGTGCGCGAGCTTGGCGTCGCAACCCCTTGCTGCGACAGCCGTTTGGTATTGCTGTGTCAGAACCTGCAAGGCTACCGCAATCTCACCGAATTGGTGTCGCGTGCGTATCAGCATGGCCAGGATCGTGGCATTCCCTACCTCGATTTTGCCTGGCTAGAAGGCCATAGCGAGGGCCTGATTGCGCTGTCTGGCGGGCGCGAGGGCAATGTGGGCCAGGCTTTGCTGGCCCATGATACCGCCTTGGCCAAAGCGCGCTTGGCGGCGTGGGAGCGGCTGTTTGGGCGCCGATTTTACCTGGAGTTGCAACGCACAGGTCGTGAGCGCGAGGAAGAATACCTGCGCGCAGCGGTAGAATTGGCCGCCGCCACACAAACGCCAGTGGTGGCCACCAATGATGTGCGGTTTTTAGCGCCAGAGGATTTTGAGGCGCATGAAGTGCGGGTGTGCATTCACGCTGGCCACACCCTGGCCGACCCGGCGCGGCCACAGGCTTATAGCAAGGATCAATACCTGCGCACGCCGCAAGAAATGGTGGAATTGTTCGCAGACATCCCGGAAGCGATTGAAAATACTTGGCATATTGCCCAACGTTGCAATCTTGAGCTGACGCTGGGGCGCAATTTTCTGCCGCAATTCCCGGTGCCAGACGGCCAAGCCGTGGCAGAATGGTTCCGCGCCGAATCGCGGCGTGGGCTGGAAACGCACCTGGATTTCCTGTTCCCTGAAGATAAAGCCGCACGGCGCGCGCCCTACGACGCGCGGCTGGAATTGGAAGTGGACGTGATCGCAGGCATGGATTTTCCTGGCTACTTTCTCATTGTGGCCGACTTTATCCAGTGGGCGAAAAACCACAACATTCCAGTGGGGCCGGGGCGCGGCTCGGGTGCGGGATCGCTGGTGGCGTACGCGCTGGGCATCACCGATTTAGACCCGCTGCAATACGATTTGCTGTTCGAGCGCTTCCTCAATCCTGAGCGCGTGTCCATGCCCGACTTTGACGTGGACTTCTGCATGGATCGCCGCGACGAAGTGATTGAATATGTTGCCGAACGCTATGGCCGCGATAAAGTCTCGCAAATCATCACCTACGGCTCGCTGGGCGCAAAAGCGGTGGTGCGCGATGTGGGCCGCGTGCTGGGCCACCCGTATGGCTTTGTCGATCAAATCGCCAAGCTAATTCCGTTTGACTTGGGCATGACGCTAGACAAAGCGCTACAAGAAGACAGCCTGCGCCAACGCTATGAACAGGAAGAAGAGGTCAAACAATTGCTCGATAGGGCGCGCCAATTGGAAGGGCTGGCGCGCAACGCAGGCCGTCACGCTGGCGGCGTGGTCATCGCGCCGTCCAAGCTGACTGATTTCGCGCCGCTGTACTGCGAAGCGGACGGCTCCAACCTGGTCACCCAATTCGACAAAAACGATGTGGAAACCATTGGCTTGGTGAAGTTCGACTTCCTCGGTCTGCGCACATTGACCATCATTCAATGGGCGCTGGACACCATCAACCACGGCGCAACGCAAATACTCGACATCGCCACCATTCCGCTGGATGACGCGCCTACATTCAAGCTGCTCAAAGCCGCGCAAACCACGGCGGTGTTTCAGTTGGAATCGCGCGGCATGAAAGAATTGATCAAGCGGATGCAGCCTGACTGCTTTGAGGACTTGATCGCGCTGGTGGCGCTGTTTCGTCCTGGGCCGTTGCAATCGGGCATGGTGGATGATTTTATCAACCGCAAACATGGCAAGGCGGTCATTGAATATCTGCACAAAGAGTTGCAGGAACACCCTGATGCCGCGTTGCGCGACGGGCTGGTGGCCATTCTCAAGCCCACCTACGGCGTGATTGTGTACCAAGAGCAAGTCATGCAGCTCGGCCAAGTGTTGGCTGGCTACACGCTGGGCGGTGCCGACTTGCTGCGCCGCGCCATGGGCAAGAAAAAGCCCGAGGAAATGGCCAAACAACGTGCGTTTTTCGTGGATGGCTGCGCCACCAATGGCATCCGCGCCGAAACTGCGGGCTATGTGTTCGATTTGATAGAAAAATTCGCCGGATATGGTTTTAACAAATCGCACTCCGCCGCCTATGCGCTGGTGTCCTACCAGACCGCATGGCTCAAAGCGCATTATCCTGCCGCGTTCATGGCCGCTGTGCTGTCAGCGGACATGGACAACACCGACAAAATCGTAGTGCTTATTGAAGAATGCCGCGCCATGGGCTTGCGCGTCCATGCGCCAGACATTAACCAATCGGTTTTCAAATTCCAAGTCACGCACGAACCCGGCGCAATCCGTTATGGCCTGGGCGCGCTCAAAGGCGCGGGCGAAGCCGCACTGCTGGGCATTGTGCGCGAACGTGAAGAACACGGGCCATTTATTGATTTATTTGACTTCACCCGCCGCGTGGATTTGCGCAAATGCAACCGCCGTGTGTTGGAAAGCCTGATCAAATCCGGTGCAATGGATCGCCTGGGCGGCCACCGCGCCAGCCTGCTGGCGTCGTTGGACTTGGCGCTGAAAATGGCTGAACAGCACAACGCCCAGGCAGACAGCGGCATTCACGACATGTTTGCCTCGCCATCCCCCTCTGCCCAGCAGCCCAGCGCTCACGCCACACTGGTAGACACGCCCGCCTGGCCGCTGGCGGAACAATTGGGCTATGAATTAGAAATCCTCGGCTTATACGTCACTGGCCATCCCATGGATGCGTTTCGCGATGAAATCGTTGCGTTGTGCAAACCGCTGGCAGAAGTTAAGCCAAATAAAAACAAAAGTATAAAGGCAGCGGGTTTGATCGTGGCGCTGCGCACCATGAACAGCCGACGCGGCAAAATGGCGGGCGTGACCTTGGACGACAACACGGGGCGGCTAGAAGCGGTATTTTTTGCCGATGAATTTATTAAGTACAAAGAATTATTAGAAAAAGATCGCATCCTCGTGGTCGAGGGCACAGTGGGCGTGGACAGCTTCAGCGGCGGGCACAGCCTCAGTGTGCGCGAAGCGTGGGACATAGAAACCGCACGCGCCACCATGGCGCGCCACATCACCATCAGCCTGCGCCCCAATGGTGCGGAACCCGCGCAAGTGGTGGCCGACTTGCAAGCCGCACTGACGCCGCACAAAAATGGGCAATGTCCGGTGGAAGTGCTGCTGTATCGCGACCACATCCGCACCCGCTTGCGCCTGGGCCGCGCCTGGCAAGTGCGCCCTTCCAACGAATTGCTGCGCAACTTGCAACACCTCCCCGGCCAGGAAGCCGTGCGGGTAGGGTATTCATGAACAAACGAGTGATTATTGTGACTAAAATTGCTCTAAATAAACCGGCTGTATATCCACGGGTACTGTGGTGGTGGCTTGTAAAGCTTGGGTAATAAAAGGGTGCTCCACTGCATTTTCGGCTGCATTTTTATCAAACATAGCCTTCACTTGCGCATAATCAGCTTCTGCTTGCAATGACAAAATTCGCGTGGCCAGTTGCGTGATCGACTGAGCCAATGCTTGTGGATGCACAGTAAATCGTCGGCTTTTGTCATCGAACGCAATGCCGCCTTGTTGTACATAAAACCGGTATTGCAACATGGCACTCAAACCCGCTGCGTCGTTGGCGCCAAAGCGCATCATGCGAAACAGTGTCATGAAATAAGTAATCAGCGCCTTGTCTTTATCTTCCTTGGGAAATTCGTCTTTTTCCATCATGAATAATACATTATAAATGCCAAGCACATCTGCCTTAGCTTCTTCCAAAGTCCAATGATGCTCTTTTAATTCCATAGCCACTGTAGTTTCGCTGCCATTTTTATGAATTATGCCAGGCCCAAGGCTGTGGGATAGTTCGTGAAATAAAATATGACGGAAAAAATAGTTACGATCCAACAATGCCAGTTGTTCTTCCACCAAAATTTTGCGGCCCAATGGCAATAGTACATAGTCAAATTTTGCTTCAATTACATTTTTGAGCAAAATATTTTTAGTGCCATTCAGCTCGCGCGTGGATTCATCATTGGGCAGGTTAAAAGCCATGGCTTGTGTGCCTGCGCGAATAAAACCACCGCTCTGCACTTGATTGACGACCGTCACCGGGGAGGTAAAGCGGCGGCGGAAATTTTTATATTCCTCTGGAATGGGAAGATTTTTTTCCATTTCTTGTAAATAATCCTTAAACCGCGTCACGTCTTTCTTATCGCGCGGGTCTGTCACGGCAAGCACAGCCTGAAATGATTTTTTATAGCCAAATAGTCCATCTAAATACACTTCATGTGGGCCAAAAATAATTTCCAACGGCGTGTCTTTGAGTCCCATCCATGCAATATCAGAGGCCACATAATTGTCATCTAAGAACGCTTGCGCAGTGACATTCAAATATACGCGCAGGCTGGTATTATTGGTAAGCTGGGCTGCCTCGCGCAATAATTTTGCCGCTGGTATTAGCCATTCTTCGTATTCCTTGCTATAAGGAACCGCGTTAAGTTTTTCTTGATCACGGCGTATCACAGTGAAAGCACTGGTAAAATCATCCTTGTCCTGTGGATTTTGGCATAGCCATTGTTCAAATTCTTCCTTGGTCATGTCTACAGGATAAAAGGCTGCACCCGGAGGATAGGGCGGTGCACCTTTTAAGAAGGGATGGTGTTGTTCTATAGTGTCCCATGGGCCAAAATGCAATTGAAACAGTTCCAATAGCAAAGATTGAAACGGCCCTTTTTTGTTTTGAATGAGTTGTAGAAAACGGGGATTTTCAGTGTGAACTTGGCGCAAGTAAATTTCCGACATCAATTGGACGGCAGGCGCTAGTTTATTGAGGATAGCTTTTTCAGATGGCGTAAGAAATTGTATATTAACCGGCATAGTTACGCGCACAAATTTAGCGCGTTGCATTACAAGGTCATAATCGCCTTTTTCGATATGGTACACGGGCCAAGACTGCCTGGCATAACTGGGATTTTCAATCAACCAGAACAATAGCAACAAGTGGATAGCAAAAGAGAAAATGGCATTCATGCGAGACAGCCCCGCAGTGTAAATTGGCATAGGGTTCCGGCAATCAATCCTCTCAACTTAGCAACAGTCAATTGATTTATAAAGATATTTATTTCAATCTCCTTGCGTTAAGGGTGCTATGAAGTGGCGACACACCGGTATAGAACCTTGGTGTATCCTGACGGCATGCCTCCGCGATGGGTTCACACAAAAAATAATTAAATAAAAATCAATATATTAGGTTAAGTTGAGAGGATTGTTCCGGCAATGGGTGCGAGAGAGAGGACAGCCGTTTTCCTGGCGGAAAAAGTGTTTTTCACTGGAGTACATTATTTATGCAAAATCAATTCCAACACCAGTTTGCTGCCAAAATACGCCAGCATGAGCGTGATGAAACCCGCCAATGTCCAATGAATTAACATGCGTCCGCGCCAGCCGTAGCGGTGTCGGCCCCATAGCACAATGGCGAACACCAGCCAAGCCAGCACGGATAATATGGTTTTATGCACCAAATGTTGCGCCAGAATATTTTCTAAAAACATCGCGCCGCTGATCAGACCCAGGCTAAGCAGAATAAATCCGCCAGTTAGCATTTGTAGCAACAACTCTTCCATGACCTGTAACGGCGGCAATACACGCATGATAAGGCCAGGATGGCGGTTACGAATTTGGTATTCCTGCACGGCCAAAAATACGGCTTGTAACGCGGCAAGGGTGAATAGGCTGTACGCCAGCAAGGAGGTTAAAATATGTGCTTGCACACCCAGCTTGGTTGCGCTGGACAATATGCGGTGACTGGGAAAATAGGCCGCAAACAGCAGACAAACCGCTGCCAATGGCAGCAACACCACAGCCAGGCTGTCCAATGGTTTGCTGGTCAGTGCGGCGAGCAGCAAAATCACCAATACCCAGGAAATCAATGCTGCCGCATTAAAAAAACCCAGATTAATGCCCATTGGCGCAACCAGCAGGCCATAGAGCGCGCTGGCGTGGGCCATGGCGGCGAGGACAGTCAGCGTGATAAACGTGCGGCGGTCGCAAAAGCGTGCACGCTGGCTGCGCAACAGGCAAATTTGGCTGGTCGCCAGCGCGTAAAACGCAATGGCTGCTACGGAAAATGTGGACATTATGTCAGCCTTTGCTGCGCTTCGCGGTATTTTTGCGCGGTTTTCGCCACAATGTCCGCTGGCAACGCTGGGCCAGGCGGGGTTTTGTCCCAATCCAACGATTCTAAATAATCGCGCACAAATTGTTTGTCAAAACTGGGCGGATTGGTGCCGAGCGTGTATTGATCCGCTGGCCAGAAACGCGAGGAGTCCGGGGTTAAGACTTCATCAATTAACACCAGTTGGCCCGCGCGATCCAGGCCGAATTCAAATTTGGTGTCCGCAATGATAATGCCCCGATCAGCGGCGTAGTCGCGGGCGCGGCTGTACAAGGTCAAGCTCACGGTGCGCACTTGCTCAGCCAATTCCTGGCCCAGCATGGTGACGCAGTAGTCAAAATCAATATTTTCATCATGTTCCCCTACTGCTGCCTTGGTCGATGGCGTAAAAATGGGTTCAGGCAGACGTTCAGCCAATTGTAGGCCAGTCGGCAGGGCAATGCCGCACACTGCGCTGTTTTTTTTGTAGTCTTTCCAGCCGGAACCCACCAAATAGCCGCGCACAATGGCTTCCACCGGCAAAGGGCGCAAGCGGCGCACCACCACTGCACGGCCAGCGATGGCTTGGCGTTCTTGTTCGTTGGGAACGGCTTGTGCCAACGGCAGGTCGGCTAAATGGTTGGGGATGAGATTGTGGAAAAAATTGAACCAAAAATGGGATATCGCAGCCAGCACTGCGCCTTTGCCAGGAATGGGCGTGGGTAGCACCACGTCGAATGCGGACAGGCGGTCGGTGGTGACCATGAGCAAATGTTCGCCGTCCACCGCGTACATGTCACGCACCTTGCCTCGGTGCACCAGCGGTAGGGACGTGATGGCAGATTTAATTAAGATTTCGGGTGGCATGTCGTCTTTCTCCAAAGATGGATGGCTAAAGTAGGGCGGATTAAGGCGCGTCTGGCTTGTGCTGAGATCAGCCGAAGCATTTCGCCGCATCCGCCGTGCGTTGGCGGATACGTTACGCTTAATCCGCCCTACTGACCAAACGTGGTTTGGCACTGCGCAGGATTAAAATGTCCGCGCGCGGAAATGTTCCGGCACTTGTAGTTGAAACAAATCATCATGGATTTCAGCGTAATATAAGCCTTCGCGCCACACTTGCGCACGCAACGGTTCCGGGCTGTCCACTACAGCCAGAATGCCAAAAAAAGTTTTATCCGCATGTTCTGGCAGAAATTCCTTAACCTCGTGCAATTGGCGTAAAATCTGGCTGATGTGTTCTTCGCGTAAATGGCTTTTGACTTCGACAATCACCGCTTGTTGGATTGGGCCGTTGACATGGCCAAGCACGTCAAGTTCCAGCGTTTTGCCATTGCGTTTGACTTTGTAACGGGTGGCAATCGATTCCATGCCAAATTGCTCGCGCAACACTTTTTGCATGGACGGAAATGCCATGCCTTCGGTAAAGCTACCGAATTTTTCGCCTAATCCACCAAGTTGCTTGCCTTGCTCGCGGATGATTTTTTCGGTCTCACCGAGTTGCTTGCCTTGCTCGCGGGCGATTTTTGCGGTCTCGCGCAAGTCGTGGGCGACTTCTTCCAACCGGGCTTGCAGGGCTTGCTGGCCCACGGCCAAGCTGGCCACTAAATCTTTTAATTCCTCGTCGGTCATGCCATTATCCGCCTTGCGCTGCGGCGACCGCTTTGTGTGCGGCATCGGTTAAATCCGCTGCTGCAATGACGGCCAGGCCGCTGCTGGCGAGCAATGCCCGGCCTTCTTCCACCCGCGTGCCTTCCAGGCGGACAATCACGGGCAGATGAATGCCGGTAACGCGCACCGCTTCAATAATGCCTTCCGCAATCAAATCACAACGCACAATGCCGCCGAAAATATTAACTAAAACGGCTTTGACGTTGTTGTCCGATAAAATCAGTTTAAACGCTTCCGCCACTTTGGCGGCAGTGGCACCGCCGCCCACGTCGAGAAAGTTGGCGGGTTGGCCGCCGTGCAATTTGATTAAATCCATGGTTGCCATGGCCAGTCCTGCGCCATTGACCATGCAGGCAATGTCGCCGTCGAGCGTGATGTAGTTCAAATCATGTGCGCGCGCGGCGTCTTCCTTGGCATCCACCTGGCCAGGGTCGTACCATTGCGCCAGTTCGGGATGACGATATAAGCCATTGTCATCTAAATTGATTTTTCCGTCGAGCGCCAGCAGGCGGTGGTCGTTGCTCACCACCAACGGATTGATTTCCAATAAGCTGGCATCGCATTCGAGGAATAGGCGATACAGCGCCTGCGCCAGGGTGGCAAACGCTTTGCCCAGTTCTCCTTCTAGCCCCAGGAAAAACGCCATGTTGCGGCATTGATATGGCATGAGACCGGCCACGGGATGTACGGCCACCGCCAAAATCGCCTCGGGCGTAGCGGCAGCGACTTGTTCAATGTCCATACCGCCTTGGCAGGACACTAAAAAGGTCACCCGTTGTGTAGCACGATCTACCACCAGGCTCAGGTACAATTCGCGCGCAATGGCGGTGGGACATTCAATCAGCACGTGCTGCACAGGTTGGCCATCTGCGCCGGTTTGGTGCGTATGCAGGCGAGTGTTGAGCAATGCGGCGGCCATGGCGTGCACTTCTGCGCTGCTGGCGGCTTTTTTTACGCCGCCCGCCTTGCCCCGGCCACCCGCGTGAATTTGCGCCTTGACCATCCAGGCATCGCCACCCAACGCCAACGCCGCGTCTGCCGCTGCCTCGGGCGTGGCCGCCACTTGGCCAGCGGGCACGGGCACGCCATATTGGGAAAATAATTGTTTTGCTTGATATTCGTGAAGATTCATGAAAGATGCCCAGTGGTGTTGTCAGGGATGTAGAGCGAATTAAGGTCGGCTGGCTTGTGCTGAGCGCAGCCGAAGCATTGCGCCGTATCTGCTGCGACTTGATAATACGCTACATGCCCATCATTTTTACGATAACCAATTTAATCACAAACCCCAGCATCCCCAGCCCCAGTGCGCCGAACAAGGCGATGTACCCCCATTTGCCCGCATTGGATTGTTTGGCCAAATCATATACGATAAACAGCATATACAGCATCAAGCCGGTGAGGCAAATTCTCAGCGACCAGGTGGAAAACTCCGCTTCGGTCATGACAAAATTCCTGGAAATGAACACGGTGAAACGCATCGCTGGCTTGCGTGGCAGGCCAAGGCACAATCGTATCACACTCGCTTGCGCGCTTGATAGGCGGCAAGCGGGCGCTATCTTATCCAATCCTGTTTTTTCATTCCGCGCTGGCGCGGAAACAAGCCAAACGAGAAAGACATGAGTGATTTTACCGATTTTGAAGACGAAGAAGACGGCGATGTGGTCGTGGAGGAAGAACGGCCCAGGCTGAAAAAGCCGCCGTTGTACAAAGTGGTACTGCTCAATGACGACTATACGCCCATGGAATTTGTTGTCCATGTGCTCAAACGTTTTTTTAACTTTGCCCACGAAACGGCGGTGCATGTGATGCTCAACGTACATTTCCAGGGCAAGGGCATCTGTGGCACCTTCAGCCGCGACGTGGCGGAGACCAAAGTGGCGCAGGTCAATGCGTATTCACGCGAAAACGGCCATCCCCTACTGTGCATCATGGAAGCAGAATAAGGAGTAAAGTATGCTAGGCAAAGAGTTGGAAACAACGTTAAATCGCGCCTTTCAGGTGGCGCGCAAAAATCGCCATGAATTTGTTACGGTCGAACACCTGCTGCTGGTGTTGCTGGATGACAAAGACGCCGGGCTGGTGTTGAAAGCCTGCGGCGCGGACATAGACAAGCTGCGCCATAATCTTACGGTGTTTTTAGATGAAAGCAGCCCCCGCATCGCCAAAAACGATGACCGCGACACCCAGCCCTCTGCCGGATTTCAGCGCGTGTTGCAACGGGCGGTGTTTCATGTGCAATCCTCAGGCCGCGACGAGGTGACGGGTGCCAACGCGCTGGTGGCGATTTTTGGCGAACGTGAGTCACAGGCGATGTATCTATTGGACAGACAGCGAATTTCCCGCCTGGATGCAGTCAATTTTATTGTGCACGGCATTGCCAAAGCGCCGTTGGAAGAAGAACCTGCTGTGGAAACCAGCGGCGGCCAGCCCCAGCAGGCGCATCAGCCCGCGCAACAAGGCAAAAGCGCGCTAGAGGCGTTTACCATCAACCTCAATGAATTGGCCAAAGAAGGCCGCATTGATCCGCTGATTGGGCGGCAATCAGAAATTGAGCGCACCTTACAAATTCTGTGCCGCCGCCGCAAAAATAACCCGCTGTTTGTGGGCGAGCCGGGGGTGGGCAAAACCGCCATTGCTGAAGGCTTAGCACGCTTGATTGTTGAGGAAAAAGTGCCAGAAGCGCTGTCTAACGCAGTGATTTACAACTTGGACATGGGCGCATTACTGGCGGGCACCAAATACCGTGGCGATTTTGAAAAACGGTTGAAAGCCATTTTGGCACAATTGAGCAAAAAGGCAGGCGCAGTTTTGTTTATTGATGAAATTCATACCATTATCGGTGCAGGCGCGGCCTCCGGCGGCACCATGGACGCTTCCAACTTGATTAAACCCGCCTTGGCATCAGGCGAATTAAAATGTATCGGCTCCACCACCTATCAGGAATATCGCGGCATTTTTGAAAAGGATCGCGCCTTGTCGCGGCGCTTTCAAAAAATTGAAGTGCGTGAGCCTACTGTGGAAGAAACCATACAAATTTTGCATGGCCTTAAACTCAAATTTGAAGAACATCACCAGATCAAGTATGCCAAACCCGCGTTGCGTGCGGCAGTAGAGTTATCCAATAAATACATCACCGACCGCCATCTCCCCGATAAGGCCATTGATATTATTGATGAAGCTGGCGCAAAACAACAGTTGCAGCCTGCGGCCAAACGCAAGAAAACCATCAATGTGCTGGATATTGAGCAAATCGTGGCGCATGTGGCGCGCATTCCGCCCAAGCAAGTCTCGCTGTCGGATCGTGATACGCTAAAAAATCTCGAACGTGATTTGCAACTGGTGGTATTTGGTCAGAGCGAAGCCATCACCAAATTGGCTGCTGCGATTAAAATGTCGCGTGCTGGCCTGGGCAGCCCGCAAAAACCCATTGGCATTTTTTTATTTGCCGGCCCCACGGGCGTGGGCAAAACCGAAGTTACTCGCCAGATGGCGCGCATTCTTGGCATAGAACTCATCCGCTTTGACATGTCGGAATACATGGAGCGCCACACGGTTTCGCGCCTGATTGGCGCGCCGCCCGGCTATGTAGGCTATGATCAGGGCGGCCTGCTCACCGAAGAAGTGAACAAACACCCGCACGCGGTGCTGCTGCTGGACGAAATTGAAAAAGCCCATGCGGATGTATTCAACTTGCTGTTGCAAGTCATGGATCACGGCACATTGACCGACACCAATGGCCGTCATGTGGATTTTCGCAATATTATTTTGGTCATGACCACCAATGCCGGTGCCGCAGAAAGCAGCCGCGCCTTTATTGGCTTTAATCCGCAGGAACATGCCAGCGACATGATGGCGGCTGTTCAGCGCGTATTCACCCCGGAATTCCGCAACCGCCTGGATGCCGTGGTGCAGTTTAAGCCATTGAGCGAAGACGTTATTGCCCATGTGGTAGACAAATTTTTGTTTGAACTGGAAAACCAGTTGGTGGAAAAACACGTGACGTTGGAAGTAGACGACGAGGCGCGCGTGTGGTTGGCACAGCATGGCTATGATCCCAAAATGGGCGCGCGACCTATGGCGCGCTTGATCCAAGAGCACATTAAACGTCCGCTGGCGGAAGAGTTGCTGTTTGGCTGTTTGGAAAAAGGCGGGCGCGTGCGCGTTACAGCCAGCGGCGAGGGTTTGACATTGCATTTTGGCGATGAAGAAAAGGCAGAACCCGCACAGGAGCACAACGCGGCGCTGGTGGAAGCCTGAGGGTTAGGGCGGGCATAACCCATCCCGGAGTTTAGGGCAGGCATAACCCATCCCGGAGTTTAGGGCGGGCATAAAACCCGCCCCTACGAAATTTATCATTATCATCAAAGGGAAGTGCTATGACGGGCGGTTTTTTTGCAATTTTAGATGACATTGCCATGCTGCTGGATGACACAGCCGCCATGACCAAAATCGCGGCGAAAAAAACCGCAGGCGTGCTGGGCGATGATTTGGCGGTCAATGCGGAAAAAGCGGCGGGTTTTTCTGCCAGCCGCGAGTTGCCGGTGTTGTGGGCGATCAGCAAAGGCTCGGTGCTAAATAAAATCATCATCCTGCCTTTTGCCTTCTTGCTGAGCGCATTTATGCCGTGGCTGATTGTGCCCTTGTTATTGTTGGGCGGCGTGTATTTATGCTACGAAGGCATGGAAAAAATAGTGGAATGGCTGTTCCATCGCCATGTCCATGAGATAGACAAGGTTAAAGTGCGCGAAGCCAGCGCGGACACCATGGTCACAGTGGAACGTGGCAAAATTAAAAGCGCGATTCTTACCGATTTTATTTTATCCATGGAAATCATCGTGATCGCGCTGGGCACGGTCATGGATAAACACATCGGCGTGCAATTGGTGGTGGTATCGATCATCGCGCTGCTCGCCACCGTGGGCGTATACGGCTTGGTGGCGTTGATTGTGCGCATGGATGACGTCGGCTTGTGGCTCGTCCAACAGTCTGCGCGCACGTCCGGCGCAGGCCGCGCCGTGCTCAACGCCTTGGGCACACACTTAATTTCTGCCATGCCGCGCCTGATTCAAGCGCTGTCCATCATTGGCACGCTCGCCATGCTGCTGGTCGGCGGCGGCATGTTTGTGCATAACGTGGACATGGTGCATCACAGCGTGGAACACTGGCATGTACCCATCATAGCGGCTGAACTGCTTTTGGGCCTGCTGGTAGGCAGCCTTGCGCTGGCGGTGATGACCAGCGCCCATTGGCTGATGGGCAACCAAACCCAGCACTAGATGCCACAGCGCATTTCACTCCAACAACCACTTAAGATAATGAATACATGAACAAAGAAGAACACGTTTCCCAGCCCAAATACCGCAGTGCTTACCGTGCGCCTGAATTTTGGATCGACCGCGTAGAATTGGCATTTGATTTACAAGAGGATCACACCGAAGTGCACGCCGCGCTCACCGTGCGCCGCAACTGCGGCACTGGGCCGCTGGTGTTGCAGGGGGGGCGCGATTTGGCCCTGCAAACCATTGCGCTGAACGGCACAGCGCTGGCCGAGTCTGAATATTGCCAGGACGCAGAAACGCTCACCGTGTTTGCGCCACCGTCTGGTGATGCGCCGTTTGTGCTGGAAACCACAGTAACCCTTCGCCCGCAAGACAACACCGCACTGGAAGGACTGTACTTATCCAACGGCATGTTGTGCACCCAATGCGAACCTGAAGGCTTCCGCCAGATTACTTTTTTCATTGACCGGCCCGATGTGATGGCCGAATTCATTACCACCATTACCGCTGACCGTACCAAGTACCCTGTGTTGCTTTCTAACGGCAACCGCGTGGCGCATGAAACGCTGCCCGATGGCCGCCACCGCGCACGCTGGCACGATCCCTTCCGCAAGCCTGCCTATTTATTTGCCTTGGTCGCAGGCAACCTGCGTTGCCGTCAGGGCGAATACCTCACCCGCTCCGGGCGCAAGGTGGATTTGGAATTTTGGGTCGCTGCGGAGAATCTCGACAAATGCGACCATGCGCTGCATTCCCTGCAAAAAGCCATGCGCTGGGATGAAGAAGTGTATGGCCTGGAATACGACTTATCGGTGTACATGGTTGTGGCCGTGCATGACTACAACATGGGTGCGATGGAAAACAAAGGCCTGAATATTTTCAACACCAAATACATCCTGGCGCGGCCCGATACCGCCACCGATGAGGACTACGAGCAAATCGAAGGCGTGATTGGCCACGAATATTTTCACAATTGGACTGGCAACCGCGTCACGTGCCGCGATTGGTTCCAATTGACCCTCAAAGAAGGCTTAACCGTGTTCCGCGACGAATGTTTTTCCGCAGACATGAACAGCGCCGCAGTGACGCGCATCCGCAACGTCAACACCTTGCGCCTGAAGCAATTCGCTGAAGACGAAGGCAGCATGGCACATCCCATCCGCCCGGAATCTTACTTTGAAATCAATAACTTTTACACGGCCACGGTGTACAACAAAGGCTCGGAAGTTATCCGCATGATGCACACCTTGCTCGGCGCATCGGGCTTCCGCCGAGGCATGGATTTATATTTTCAGCGCCACGACGGCCAAGCCGTCACCTGCGATGATTTTCGTGCCGCCATGGCGGACGCCAACCACACCGATTTAAGCCAATTTGCGCTGTGGTACAGCCAATTTGGTACGCCGCGCATCCAGGCCGAAGGCCGTTATGATGCGGCCAGCCAAACCTACACGCTGACATTACGCCAATCCGGCCCGCAGCAAAACAACCAGCCGTTCCAGGCCATGCACATACCGGTGCGCATGGGCTTGCTCGCGCCAGACGGCCAGCCCGTGGCACTAGAATTGTTCGGCGAACCCGCGCCCGCGCAGCCCGTATTGGAGCGCGTGCTGGAACTGCGCCAAGCGGAGCAGGATTTTTGTTTTGTCCGCGTCCCCGCTCCACCAACGCCGTCCCTATTCCGCGATTTTTCCGCGCCCATCCACCTCGAACCCTTGCCCCAGGCCGAACTGCTACTGCTTGCCAAACATGACCGCAATCCGTTCAACCGCTGGGATGCGCTGCAAACCTTGGCGCGCAGCGCACTGTTGGCATTGGCTGAAGATTGGCGCGCGGGACGCGCATTGCACCTAGACAGCGGATTGGTGGAGGCCATGGCCGCGATTGCGCAAGACCGCACGCTGGACGGTGCCAGCCAGGCACTCACGCTGGCATTGCCCGAAGAAGCATTGCTGGCGCAATACCAACACCCGGTTGATCCTGCCGCGCTCCATGCCGCACGCATGTTCATGACCGCCGAATTGGCGCGCCAATTACAACCCTTATGGCTGAGCGTTTACCAAACCAACCAAACTGGCGTATATCAATACAATCAAGCGCATAATGCCAAACGCGCACTCAAAAACCTGGCACTGCGCTACCTTGTGGCGAGCGGCAGCGAAGCAGGACTGGCTTTGGCGCGCCAACAGTTTGACAATGCCGACAACATGACCGACAGCGAAGCCGCGCTCACTGCATTGATTGAAACCCAATCTCCCCACCGCAACGCCGTGTTGGCACTATTTTACCAACGTTGGCACCACGACCCACTGGTGATGGACAAATGGTTCCGCTGGCAGGCAGAATCCCATCATCCACAAACCTATGAACGCGCTATGGAATTGGCAGTGCATCCTGACTTTAACCTATTCAACCCCAACCGCGCGCGCGCCCTGCTGTTTTCCTTCTCGCAAGGCAACCCATTTCACTTTCACCGCGACGACGGCGCAGGCTATGCCTTTTTAGTAGATCACATCCTGCGCCTAGACTCGCACAACCCCCAAACCGCCGCACGTTTGACTTCAGTGTTCAATGCTTGGCAAAAATACCAACCACCGCAACGCGATGCCATGGGCGCACAATTGCAACGTCTGGCCGCACATCCCGGCTTGTCCAAAGATACGGCGGAAATCGTGCACAAAAATTTGGCGTAAAACGCTTGCCGAATGCAAAAATAAGGGTCGAGTAGCCCCTGGGAACCGCCCCCAGAGGGCTGCTCACAGAACCGGACGTGAGACTCTCGCCTTGTGGGGTTGTCACTTGAACTTCTCCCTTGCTTCGGCTTGCTCAGCACAAGTCACATCAGGACGACAGGTTCTCCTGTTCCGTGAAAGCCAGTATTGCGTTTGCTTCGACACTTCGACAAGCTCAGTGCATCGCAAGCTCAGCACAGGCATCTCCGCAATACGCACCTGACGGTTTCTCACCGCCTTTTCCCATGTCGCTCACGACCAGCACTCTTGACGCCAGCCGCACAGGGTGGTTTGATGCCTGTGTTCGGCCACCGACACCGAGGGACCTGCTCTCATCTTTACTACAGCATGAAAGGCTGATGCCTTTCTTCAGGACACACTAGGTTGGGCTGACGAAGGAAGCCCAACATGCAATGCCGCCTTTGTTGGGCTTCGCAAAAAAAACGCTCAGCCCAACCTACCGCGCTCTGTATAATACATGACATATTTACGCAATCGCATTGGAGACATCATCATGGCAGAAGTTGATTTATTAAGAATACGGCGTATTGAGGTTAAAAAGTTATTTAACCTGCATGATCATGTAATTAACCTCAAGTTAGATGACCATATAACAATTTTATATGGGCCTAATGGCGTTGGTAAAACAGTTATACTTTCTATGGTAAATGCACTCTTTTTAGGTAGATTTGGATATTTCATCAATATACCTTTTCATGAATTTAATCTCGTTCTTACGGATGAGAGAGTAATTTCCATCAAAAATAACAGTAAAATCCTGCATTTATCTCTGAAAGACGGAACTGGTAAGAAATTGTTTTATGAAGAAATTACTAACATTGATGTCTTTATGTTAAGTGAAAGAATTGCAGAGCATCTTCCATGGTTAACTCAAATTGGTGAAGGACGTTGGTTTGATGATCGCCAAGGCGATGACATTGATGCTGCCGAATTAGTACGACGCTATAGCAGTCATGCCCCAGTCAGACAAAAAGAACTTAAATTACATAAACTCGAATTTTTTCGTGAATTACAGGAAAAAGTCAACATTCATTTAATAGAAACTCAGCGATTACTTAGAGTCTTACCAGAACGTAATGCACGTTATCGTCGCTCACCAGAAACTATGCTAGTTTCCACAGTGACAGAATATGCGAATGATTTATTTAAGCGTATCAAAGAAGCTATGGCTGAATACGGTCAGACTTCTCAAAAGCTAGATCAGTCATTTCCTCAGCGCCTACTCATGCACTCTGATCAGATTTCAGCAGAAGACCTAAAAAAACGCATGGAAGAATTAGATGCTAAGCGCATAAACTTAGCGGAAATTGGCATTTTGGACGAAGCTGCCTCTAATAATTCTTTTAATATTGAGAGACTTGATAATCTTGATGGGACACAAAAAAATGTAATGACTTTATATGTCAAGGATACTCATGACAAGCTTCAGGTACTTGATAATCTCGCAAGTCGAATCAGGATATTTATTGAGAATCTGAATAAGAAATTCCAGAATAAAATAATAAAAATAGACCGCCAAAAAGGTTTTATCACGCAAGGAAATGATGGTCAACCTTTACCATTAGAATCCTTATCATCTGGAGAGCAACATGAACTTGTTTTACATTATGATCTACTCTTTAGAGTACGCCCAAATACCCTAGTATTAATTGATGAACCAGAGCTATCTTTACATCTTAGTTGGCAAAAACGGTTCCTACAAGATTTGGTCGAAACCGTGAAAGTCGCCAATTTTGATGCGCTTATCGCAACGCATTCGCCATTTATTATTGGAGATCGAGATGATCTAATGGTTGCACTTGATGCTGAAGTTGGAGGCTCAGTACAATGAGTAGTTTGTATGATTATAAAACGCCAGAGATTATTAAAACTGAAATCATTATGCAGAGACAAGTTCATAAAGGCAGCTTTCTACTCTTGGAAGGACCTGATGATAGTAAATTTTGGAATGCTTATATTCTTAGAGATGAATGTGAAATTGTCATCTGTGGCGGAAAAGAAAATCTCATTAAATCCATTCAACAACTGGATAATACTGAATTATCAGGAATACTCGGAATTTCAGATGATGATTTTGATTCTATTGAGGGTACTCAGGATATGTCTGATAATCTGATTTACACAGATGTACACGATTTAGAGTGCATCCTGTTACAATCACGGGCTTTTGAGAAAATCCTATCCGAGTATGGGGATGCAAAGAAAATTACCAAATTTGAATCTAGCAAAAAGAATGTGCGTGAAGCGTTGCTTGAGCGCGGACTTGTCTACGGGCGTTTACGTTGGTTAGCAAGGCAGCGAGATGGCATAAGTTTTAAGCGGTTTCCACCAACTGATTTTATTGATGAAGGAACATGGGAAATAAAAGAAACTGAGTTGTATAAATCATTTATAAAACTGTATAACGCAACTTTAACCTTATCTGATTTGCATCTTGAGATAGCAAAAATCCCGAATGCAAATCCCTGGAATATGTGTCAAGGTCATGATCTCGTTAAAATATTAGCTATTGGTTTAAGTGGTGTACTGGGTTCTTCGGTGGCAAAAAAAATTGGAGAAAATCAAATTGCCCCAGTTCTTCGCCAAGCAATTGAGTATGGTGAATTTTGTGCAACGCATCTGGCGCAAGAAATTATAGCGTGGGAACAAAACAATGCGCCCTATCAAATTTTTTCCTGCGGAAAATCTAGCCTGCGGTCGAGTAGGCCGAGGGAACTTCCCCATCAGAAGCTGTTGGTAAAATCGCCGCCCGGTCGCTGAGCAGCAATTCCCGCCCGCCCATTTCCATAGTAGAATAATGGGGAATAAACCATAAA
>DYPE01000052.1 GCA_020720085.1 Dichelobacter nodosus
TTGCGCGCCTAGTACAACGATGGGTATCTGATCCTATCCTTAGCTATATCTTGCTATATTATAAGTATTTTTTTGATTATTAAAGAATTTCTTAAAAGTAGTGGATTTAGCAAAATCAATCACTTAATTTTAAAGCAATCTAAATAGAATAAGTTGATTAGCCTAGCAGCATTATTGATGTCGCGGGCGATTTCGTTCATAATATTTATTCGTTCTGCTGGCGCAGTAAGCGAATGGTGAGAGCGAACATCACATTCATACTACTTAGGAGTCGACATGAAAGTTGAAAAATGTTATAAATCTTGGTCTGTTATGACCATGCTGTTGGTTGCTTTAACGCTGCCGATATTTGCATTTGCTGACACCGCCTGCGTTCAAGGCTGGGTTGCAGATGGTGGCACCGTTAAAAGCGGTAAATTTGACCTCAACTTCCGCGTTGAAGGTTCTGGACAACCCGCCATTGTGATCGGACTCCCTAACTTTTATGCGCGTACTTTCTCAAGAGAATTGCGCTCTAATTTGCGCATGGCTTTCGTGGATCACCGTGGAAGCGCTTCAACGCCTGAGGTGGTAAATCCGGCTGAAGATTATGATATGAATGTCGTACTTGATGATATAGAACTGATGCGGAAAGCAGTTGAGATGGACAAGGTTATTATCATCGGGCAGGGCGGACATGCGTATCTTGCGATGGAATATGCCGTAAAATATCCTAACAGTGTTTCTCATGTAGTCATGGTTGGTATGCCTTGGTTAGAAGCTCCTCGGGAAGCTCGGGATCAGACTTTTGAAAAGGGCGCTTCAGCCGAAAGAAAGGCAATTTTGGCAGAGAACCGCGCAAATAAAAATCTTGCAGACGGTGCTATCAAAGAAATTCAATCCACCATTACCTGGTTTGTTCGCGACGCGCCTATGATCTTTGCCGATGCACGCTATAATTCTACGCCTTTATGGAAAGGTATCGCGTATGATGCTCGCTTTCTTGGTCATCTGTGGCAGGGTACATTTCCCAAAATTGATGTGTTTGGCGAGTTGAAAAAGGTTAAGGCACCAGTTGCTGTCATCACGGGGCCTTATGACTTTGATGCTCCGCCGCGTGAATACTGGGATCGGCTGAAGGAAATAAGCAATGCCGAACTGATCTATTTAGAAGATGTTGGGCATGTGCCACATGTCGAACAGCCGAAAGAATTTGATGAGAAATTGCTCACTTGGCTGAATAAAAAGTAAGCGGATAATCCTAGAACGCTGAACTTTTCTGAAGTCGAGTTTGCCGGGACTGAACCACTCTTTGAGAGCGCTGCCTCGGCATATCCCTTCACCACCCTCTCCTCAGCGGAGGAGAGGGTGTTTGCAAAATAAAACTCTATTTACCCTCTCCCCTGTCATCCCCTATAATGGGGCTGAACGCTTAGTTCCGCGCACATCGCAATACGCTTAGCAAAGCAGTAGCCGTAAGTAGTCGCACTAAATGTTTTAACAATTTACCCCCTCCCTTCAGTCCTATCTCGGGGCGATGGAAGCAATTCCCGCTGTCAAGGCTTGTTTCTTTCTGAGGAAGAGATTACTACTCCTTCTTACCCATGAGTTATTACTATAGAGTTCTTCTGCGTCATGACGAAAAGCATCCTGTCGGAATTACAACATATCGTCGCTAGCCGTCTCAATTGGGATAGCGATGCACTTTCAGCCTCACTTTCCAATCCCGCGATTTTTATCCTCACGCCACCGCGCTCCGGTTCTACACTGCTGCGGGTGATGTTGGGAGGACACCCACAACTGTTTGCCCCGCCGGAATTGGAATTGCTCTCATTTAGTAATCTTGGGCGTCGTCGTGAGGGCTTGTCCGTGCGCCACGATTATATGCTCAAGGGGCTGGTGCGAGCGGTGATGGCGTTGCGCGACTGTACAGAGACGGAAGCCGAGGCACTTGTCGCCGAGTGGGAAACACAAGCCATACCAACCCCGGCGGTGTACGCGCAATTACAGGCATGGTGCGGAACCCGTATGCTGGTAGACAAGTCGGTGCATTATCCCTTGTCACCAGCGATTTTGCAGCGCGCGGAAAACTGCTTCGAGCAGGCTCGCTATATTCATCTGACCCGCCACCCGCAGGCCACGATGAAATCCATCGTGGCCCTGGGCATGGAAAAAGAATTATTCGGCGGCGGCGTAAAAGCCGCGCCAATGGAAATTGCAGAAGGTATCTGGACGCTAAGCCACCAAAATATCCTTAATTTTTTAGCGCATGTACCTGCCGAGCGTCAGTTGCGGATACGTTTCGAGGATTTGGTCAGTGCCCCGCAAGCCGAATTGGAGCGGATATGCGCATTTTTGGGGCTGGAGTTTCACGCCGCCATGCTATCGCCCTATGAGGAAAACCAACGACGCATGACCGACGGCTTGGGCGCGCAAGACCCGAACTTTCACCGCCATAGCGGCATTGATGCGCGCATGGCAACCGCGTGGCAGCAAGACAACCGCCGGGTGGGATTATTAACGGAAAGCGCACAGCTCGCGACCAGCTTACGCTATTGGGACTTGGGTCGTGAGTCCTGTCCGGCGGCGGAAGTCCTGCAACATTCCAATCTGTCTGTCCCACAATTGGCGCGTTGGTTGGCCCAACAACGCGACCCAGCGTTGCCAGCAACCTATGACTATCTGTCGCCGCTGCCCGGTACGCCGGATGCAACGGTTTTTGCGCAGGCTTTTAACGCGATGGTTGCCGCACATCCCTGGTTGTGCCAAAGCTTAGTACATCGCCAAGGGTTCCCTTACTGGCAAGCCGGTCAGTGCCCGGAAGTGCCGCTCATAGAATTAGATTCCGATCAACTGCACAACGGCATTGCTCAAATTGCGGCAACGGCTGGAACCGCTCCGCAGTTTGCGCTATTTCACTTGGCGGACGGAAGTTGGCACTGGTGGCTACGGTTGCCGGCAATCCTATTTGACCAAGCTGGCGCACGCGCCTTCATCAGTCAAACCTTGGCGCGTTATCAAGCGCATATCCAAGGTAGCGCACTTGAGGCATTTCCTCATGTGGAATGGGATGCGCCTCAAACGCAACGGCAGACCTACCTTGAATCTGCGCAATATGCCAAAGACCTCGCTGCTTGGCAGGAATACCCGGCTTCCTCGCTTACCAATTGGTATGGCCGACACAGTCGTCCCAATGCCGTGACCATTCGCCACCACCACTTGGCATTGCCGGTGGACGGCTTGTTTAATCAAAACAACGCCGAGGCCGCGCTCGTCTCGGCGCTGGTGATTTATCTGCGCACGATTTGCCAGAGTCCACAGATTAATCTGGGATTGACCGTTACAGAAACGCCTTCTGCAATCGGCAGGCATCAGCGTATTCTCCCGTTGCGCCTGGAATGGGATAACGATGAAGACTTGGCGCAATTACAGGCGCGCATAGAGACACAAATACAGCAAACAGATGCCCAAACTCGCCGTCTGCCGTTGGTCAACTCTCCCGTGGAACCGATATACCGCGTCCTGCTGGAAATTGAAAAAGACAGCCGCACGGCAGGCGAACCGGCCCCTCTCAACCCACCTGAATGCAGTCCTTATATCATGACGTTGCAGTGCCGTCACGAGGTCAAATCGCAAACCCTACACTGCGATTTATACTTGGATTGCGAACTGTTTCCCGATGATTTGCTCCCCTTGGCTTTGGGACATTTCGCCCAAGCCATCGGTTGTTTGGACAATCCTCACGCGCGTCTCGGCCAAGTAAGCTTGCTCACCGCGCAAGACCGGCAACTGTTGCGGGCTTGGAACGACACAGTGGGCGAATACCGCCAAGACCTCAGTGTTGTCGCGTTGTTTGAGCAACAAGCCGCCATAAGGCCTGATAACATCGCCATGGTATTTGAAGACGAAGCCTTGACTTACCGGCAACTGAATGCGAAAGCAAATCAATTCGCCCGTTATATTCTCAGCCTGCAAGGCGGTCATGGCTCACTGATAACAAATAACAGTCTGATAGCCCTTTGTGTTGAGCGATCTCCGGCTATGGTCGTCGGCTTATTGGCTATCCTTAAAGCAGGCGGCGCGTATGTGCCGATAGACCCCGCCTACCCTGTGACGCGCATTCAATATTTGCTGGAAGACAGTGCCGTGCCGCTGTTGCTGAGTCAAAAGCACCTGATAAACAAGCTGCCTGTCTTGGCGCATGACTGCGCTGTGCTGTTTGTGGATGAGGTAGAGTTGAGCGGGCAGTCTGAAGCGAATTTAGAGATTCAGCGCAATGGCGATGATTTGGCGTATGTGATTTATACCTCAGGCTCAACCGGAATGCCCAAGGGCGTGGTGGTTGGGCATCAGGCGTTTGCCTTACACTGTCAGGCAATACAGCAACAATACTTGATCAATGAAAACGATAAAGTGCTGCAATTCGCGTCCATGAGTTTTGACGCTGCATTGGAACAATTATTCGTCGCTTGGCTGAATGGCGCGAGTGCTATATTAGTTAAAACCAATACCCTAATCGCCGCAGATTTATTGGCCTTCTTACATACACATAGAGTGAGTGTCGCGGATATTCCGCAGGCTTACTGGCAACAGGTGTTAGACACCGGAAACCTTGCACTGCCCTATTTACGCATACTCATTATGGGGGGAGAAGCATTACCGGTTGCAACAGCGCAACAAACCGTCAACGCTTTACCTTCTTTGGCATGTTTCAACGCGTATGGCCCGACGGAAGCGGTGATTACGCCGACCGTTTACCGCTTGCCCGCACAGTTAGGCGATGTCAGAACCATTCCGATTGGGCGGCCACGCGCCAACACCCGTATCTATATCCTGAATGCGCAGCATCAACCGCAAGCGCTGGGCGTTCCCGGTGAGTTATGTATTGCCGGTGCCGGTTTGGCACATGGCTATCTCAACCGTCCTGAACTGACGGCTGAGAAATTTATAGACATAGAAATTTTTGGCACAAGCGAGCGTATTTATAAAACCGGCGACTTGGCGCGCTGGCTACCCAACGGCCATCTGGAATATCTCGGACGCATTGACCACCAAGTCAAACTGCGCGGTTTTCGTATTGAGTTGGGTGAGATTGAAGCCATCCTCACACAGTACGAAGCGGTTAAAGAAGCGGTGGTCAACCTGTATGACGAATCCGACAGCAATAAGCGGTTGATTGCTTATATAACAGCAAAAGACGGAAATAACAATAAAGAGAGCCTGATCGCTGAATTGCGTACTTGGTTAAAAAGCCGTGTGCCGGATTATATGGTTCCCGCGCAATTTATAGTATTAGAGCAGATGCCATTGACCCCTGGCGGTAAAATTGATCGTAAAGCCTTACTGACAGTAGAGATAGAAAGTGCTGTCAGCGCGAAGCCCATCACGGTCACCGAGGAACTGGTGGCCAGTTTATGGAGCGATGTGCTTAAAGTAGAGGTCATTAACCGTGATGACAATTTCTTTGAACTGGGCGGCCATTCCTTGCTAGCGACTCTATTAGTCGCGCGCATCAGAGACAGTTTCCAGGTCGAACTGCCAGTACATCAGCTATTTGAATCTCCGGTTTTGAGTGACTTGGCCGCGTGGCTCGACCAACAGCAGGCAGGCGAGGTGCTTCCTCCCATCGAGCCACAGCCTGAAGGCGCGGCGAAAATCATGTCATACGACCAGCAAGCGTTTTGGCTGCGCAGCCAGCTTGACCAACAAGCGTCGGTTCATAACATGCGCCACGCGGTACGGCTGCGCGGACCGCTCAATGTACCGGCAATGCGCCAAGCATTGCAGCAAGTCATGGAACGCCAGGCTGGTTTGCGTTTTTATTTTCCAGACGCAAACACCATCGCCTATTGCGATGCGCAGGATTTGTTGGAATTCTCTGATGTAAGCCATTTATCCGAAGCAGAACAAACCCTCCACATTCGCCGGATTATCCAACAGCAAACTGGCACGTCTTTTAATTTGCGCCAAGGGCCGCTGTTACGTCTGCATCTGACGCAACTTGGCCGGGATACCCATGTATTATTATTGGCCCAACACCATATGTTGGGCGACGCTTGGTCGTTGGCGATTTGGGAACACGAATGGCAGGCGTTTTATCGTGCACAATGTCAATCGACATCCCCCAAACTGCCGCCATTACCGATTCAATATACCGATTATGCGGCTTGGCAGCGCCATTACTTATCGGCGGAGCGTTTAGCCAAGCTCGAAAACTACTGGCTTGATTTGTTACAGGGGGCACCTGAATTACTCCGCCTTCCCACCGATTACCCGCGCCCGATGCAACAGCAGGGGTATGGCCGCACCTATGAGATGAACATTACGCCGGAACTGCATCAGACTTTACGCCAAGTTGCGCCACAGCATAATTGCACGCTGTTTATGCTGTTATTCAGCGCATTTAATGTGCTGTTGTATCGTTTTAGCGGCCAAACTGACCTGTGTGTTGGCGTTCCCATGGTCAATCGTCATCATGCGGAAACCCAAAATCTCATTGGTATTTTTTTGAATATCCTGCCAATGCGTACCCGTCTTGATGGCGCGCAAAGCTTTACCCGCTTACTGGCGCAAGTACGCCACCACAGCCTGGAAGTGCAAACCCACGCCAGTCTGCTGCCATTTGCCAATCTGTTGCCCAAGCTCAAGCCAACGCAGCAACAGAGCTATAATCCTTATTTTCAGATCATGTTCAATTGGGCAGCAGCACCGGATGAGGTGGCAGAAGCTTCTGAATTGCGGCTTGAGCCGTATCGTGATCCGTTAAGTGAACAGGAACGGGCCATCTCCAATCTTGATATTGTTATCGCTTTGACGCCTACCCCTAACGGCGGCATCAATATCCGTTGGGTTTATGATACCGCGCTGTTCAAAGCTGAAACCATTGAACTGCTGGCGAACAGTTACCGATATTTATTGGAGCAAGTGGTTGAACAGCCTGATAAACCCGTCAGACAGTTCACCCTGACCGATAATGCGCAAACCGCGCTGTATCCGCTCACCCTGCCGCAACGCGCTATCTGGCTTGATCAGATATTGCATGACGGCATTCCCTTGTACAACATCGGTGGTCAGGTTTGCTTACCCGGTTCGCTGCATGTTGAACGTTTTCGCCAAGCAGTTAATTTGTTGCTACAAAAGCACGACAACTTGCGTTTGCAACTCACGAAAAACCGAGATGAAAACGGCATTCCGCAGCAAACCATTGTGATGCCGTTTAATAGCGAAGTGGCGTTGCATGATTTTCGCGCCGCCGCCAAACCACGAGAAGCCGCGCAACAGTGGATGCAGCAACGCTTTATCGAACCGTTCGCATTGGAAGGCGCGCCCCTTTTCCGCTATGACCTGGTTCAAGTGGCTGATGAAGAGTACTACTGGCTGGCGCAGTATCACCACCTCATCATTGACGGCTATGGAATGGCCCTGCTCAATCGCTCATTGGCAGACATTTATACTCGATTGGCAACGGGCGAAGCACTGAACTTAGACAGTCCTTCCTATACCCACTTTATTGATAATGATCGTATTTATCTCAACTCTCCAGCGTTTGCAAAACACCGTCAATATTGGTCGGAAAAATACGCGATAGCGCCTGAGCCATTGTTAAACCCAATGTATCGCGCTCAATACACCGACAAAGTGATTGGGAGCGACTGCGAAGAACTGTACTTATCGCGAGATTTTTATGACCGTCTGAATCGATTGGCAATGCGGAATAGAACAACGCTGTTTTCAGTTTTACTGGGCGTGTTATATGTTTATTTCACCCGCACTGCGCAACGGAACGATTTTGTCATTGGCCTGCCGATGCTTAACCGCGTCAGCGCACAATTCGACAAAAACGAACAATTGGCGCAAATCTCCGGTTTGTTTACCGGAGTCTGCCCCACTTGGTTCAATTTTGGCAAAGCCTTGACATTTGCCGAGCTGCTGCAAAAAATCACCCAAACGCTGAAAGACAACTACAGTTATCAACGTTTTCCGGTGAATGAAATCAATCGGCTGGCAAGCGTCGGTGCCGAACGCCAACAACTGTTTGATGTTGTAATATCATTTGAGAATCATGATTATGATGCTTGCTTTGACGGTATTCACAGCCACACAGATTTATTTCTGCACCCTTGGGAACAAACGCCATTAACCCTATTTGTACGTGATTTCCATGCGCAAGCGGATGTGAAATTTGACTTTGTTTTTAACTTGGCCTATTTCAACAGGAATGACATCAAAGCCTTGCAAGCTCGCTTTATCACGATATTGGAAACCGTACTTAAGGACAGTGCTTCTCTCATTAGCACCCTGCCGGTGATGACAGAAGAGGAAAGCGGGCAATTGCAATCTTGGAATAACACTGCCGCAGAGTATCCGCAGGATAAAACCGTTGTTGAATTATTTGAACAACAGGTAGAGAAAACACCCGATAAACTCGCGGTCGCTTTTGGGGATCAACATCTGACCTATCAACAGCTCAATGAACGAGTGAATCAGGTGGCGCATTATTTATTGGCACTTGAACAGCGGGATCCACTGCCTGATAACCCGTTAATCGCCATTGCCGTTGAGCGCTGTTTAGAAATGCCGATTGGTTTATTGGCCATTCTTAAGGCGGGCGGTGCCTACGTACCGGTGGATCCCACTTATCCAATCGCCCGTATTCAGTATTTGTTGGAAGATAGTCAAGCGCAGTTATTGTTGACACAAAGTCATTTGCAAGCCCATCTCCCGGCCTTGTCGCATGAGTACGCAGTGGTGTGCCTCGACAACGCTGACTTTGCGGGTCAGCCAAAGGTGAATCCTAAGATAATTTCCGCACCGTCCGATTTGGCTTACGTAATTTATACTTCCGGTTCAACTGGAAAACCTAAGGGCGTGATGCTGGAACATCATGGCGCGGTCAACTTAGCCACATTCCAGCATCGGTATTTTGAGGTAAGTTCTGATAGCCGCGTGTTACAATTCGCCTCACTGAGTTTTGATGCGGCCACTTGGGAAATGCTGATGTCGTTATGTGGTGGCGCGTCCTTACAAATCGTGCCACTGCGTGATATTCAGATGAATTTGGAAGCCGTCTTCAGAGCACAAGCAATTACACATGCCACACTGCCGCCGTCAGCCGCCAAAACGCTGTACTCGAATGCTGAGTTTACGCACCTAAAATATCTTGCCGTGGCTGGTGAAGCCTGTTCGCCGGAATTAGTCAAACAATGCGCACAACCGGGGCGGCATTTCATCAATGCCTACGGCCCCACCGAATCCACTGTATGCGCGAGTGTATTTGAATGTCTCCCTGACGGCAGGCAACCGCCTATCGGTAAGCCCATTGCCAATACCCGCATCTATATCCTGGATGCCCAACACCAACTCCAACCTCCTGGCATTCCGGGTGAATTGTGCATTGCCGGTGCTGGCTTGGCGCGCGGTTATCTCAACCGTCCTGAACTCACTGCTGAAAAGTTCATAGAAATAGAACTCTGCGGTCAGCGCGAACGCATATACAAAACCGGTGACTTGGCGCGCTGGCTACCCGACGGTAATCTGGAATATCTGGGTCGCATTGACTTTCAAGTCAAACTGCGCGGTTTCCGCATTGAGCTGGGCGAGATTGAAGCCGTACTCAGTCAGCATGAGGCCGTCAAAGAAGCGGTTGTCATCGTGTATGAACAAGAGGGTAACAAATTCTTGGCCGCTTATATCACAGCAGCGGACACGATAACTAAAGTGCCCGCCGCTGAACTGCGTGAGTGGCTCAAAAACTGTCTGCCGGAATATATGATTCCGACCAGTTTTACCGTACTGGAGCGGCTGCCCTTAACCCCCAGCGGCAAAATTGACCGTAAGGCTTTGCCGTCCCCTGCTATGCTTCAGTCGGACGCGCACCATGAACCGCCCAGCAACGCAATCGAACAGCATATCGCTAACGTCTGGCAGCGGCTATTAAAGTTGGAAAACCCAAGCATTCATACCAGCTTTTTCGAGTTAGGCGGGCATTCTTTGTTGGCGATTCAAGTACATCATACATTGCAGGCAGACTATCCAACATTAAATGTGGTTGATTTATTCACGTACCCGACGATTTATGCTTTGGCCAATTACTTAAATCAAAATCAGGATGATGAGACCCTCCAAGAAGATCAACAACTTCATCAGCAGCGTGGTGAAAAGCGCCGGACTCAGCGCAGGGTTGCGCGTCAACGTAAGCAATAACGCATTAGGGTAATGAATCATGAATAACACAGACACCCAGATAGCCATCATTGGATTGGCGGGTCGTTTTCCACAAGCGGAGAATTTAGAAGCTTTCTGGGAATTACTCAAAAACGGACGTGAGGCCGTGGTTGCGTTTTCTGATGCAGAGTTACTGGCATCCGGCGTTGACCCGGCTTTACTGCAACACCCTGATTATGTTAAATCCGGCGTGGTTGTGCCGGGCATTGCCGATTTTGACGCCGGTTTTTTTGAGATGTCGAGTCGTGACGCTGAAATCATCGACCCGCAACAACGGATATTTTTGGAGTGTGCCTGGCAAGCTTTAGAACAGGCAGGCTATCCGCCGTCCACAAGCAATGCGATTATTGGCGTGTATGCAGGCGTTGGAGATAATGATTATTTGCCGCACTGTCTGCAACCCAATATTGAAACCTTGTTACCTACAGTGGGATCGTACCGTTTATTTGCGCTCAGCGGTAAAGATTTTCTCGCCACCCGCGTTGCCTATAAGCTCAATTTGACCGGCCCAGCACTGACTGTTCAAACCGCGTGTTCTACCTCCTTAGTGGCAACCCATCTGGCCTGTCAAAGTCTGTTGAATATGGAATGCGATATCGCTTTGGCCGGAGGCACTTCATTTATGGTGCCACAAGAAAAAGGCTATTTATATCAGGAAGGGATGATTAGATCGCCGGATGGGCATTGCCGCGCTTTTGACGCCCGGGCACAGGGCACGGTCGGCGGCGGCGGCGTTGGTGTGGTGGTGTTAAAACGTTTGGATGACGCATTGGCGGACGGTGATACCATTCATGCGGTCATTCTGGGTTCCGCCATCAATAATGACGGTGCTGACAAAGTGGGCTACACCGCGCCCGGAGTGAGCGGCCAAAGAGCGGTGATTTTAGAAGCGCAAAGCGTCGCGCAGGTGCATCCCGATGACATCAGCTATATAGAAGCCCACGGTACTGGAACCGCCTTGGGCGACCCCATGGAAATTCAAGCCTTAACTCAAGCATTTCGCGCCAATACCCAACGCAAAGGGTATTGCGCGATTGGCTCAGTCAAAACCAATATCGGACATGCTGACGCGGCTGCCGGTATTTCGGGCTTAATCAAAACTGTGTTGGCACTCAAGCATCACCAACTGCCGCCGAGTCTGCACTACACGCATCCTAATCCACAGATTGATTTTGCCAATAGCCCGTTTTTTGTTAATACGACCTTAAGAGAGTGGGAAAGCGACAACACACGATGCGCTGGAGTCAGTTCTTTTGGTATCGGCGGCACCAATGCGCATGTGATTGTCGCGGAAGCCCCAGAACCGGAACCGGGCAGTTCATCCCGTCCGCTACAACTGATCACGCTGTCCGCGAAAACCTCGTCTGCATTAGATCAGGCCACACGGAATCTGCATGATTGGCTACACGGTCATCAAGAAACCGATTTGGCGGATGTGGCCTATACGCTGAATCAAGGCCGTCAAAGTTTCACCCATCGGCGATCATACGTCTGTGCCAATATTGATGAAGCATTACAACAATTGGCAGCTCCGGCGAATTTGGCCAGCAACAAAATTTCAGAAAAAGCCCCTTCCGTGGTGTTCTTATTTCCCGGACAAGGCAGTCAATATGTCAACATGACACGAAATTTATATGCCAATGAACCGGTTTTCAAAGCCACCATTGATGAATGCGCAAGCTTGCTCAGCCCTTATTTAGAGAAGAACCTGCGCGATGTGCTTTATAGCGATAAAGAATCCCAGGATGCGCTGGTGAATCAAACAAGCTATACACAACCCGCGTTGTTCGCTGTGGAATATGCGTTAGCAAAATTATGGATGTCATGGGGCATTCAGCCGTCGGCAATGTTAGGCCATAGCATTGGAGAGTATGTGGCCGCCTGTTTGGCCGGCGTTTTTGCGCTGGAAGACGGCTTGGCTTTAGTCGCCGCACGGGCTAAACTGACGCAATCACTGCCATCGGGAACAATGCTAGCCGTGCCTTTATCTGAAGCAAACATTCAACCCTGGCTGACCAGTGAAATGTCTTTGGCTGTGGTCAATGGTACAGACCACTGTGTTGTCAGCGGCACGCATCCGGTTATGACCGCTTTGCAAGAAAATTTGCAAACACAAGGCATTGAAAGCCGCGCCCTGCATACCTCCCACGCTTTCCATTCTCACCTACTGGAACCCATTTTAGAACCGTTTGCGCAAAAGGTGCGGGCAATTAAATTACATCCGCCCCAAATGCCCTATTTATCCAACTTCAGCGGTGACTGGATTCGCCCTGAACAGGCCACTGATCCTGACTATTGGGTCTCTCATCTGCGCCATACCGTGCGTTTTGCCGATAATGTGCGGGCATTATTTAAACACCAAGCCCGGAACGCGGGCGTAAGCGATATTTTGCTGGAAGTCGGCCCCGGACAAACCTTAATAAACCTGGTTCGACGCCATCCTGAATATTCAGCGCAATGCGTGTTGCTGCCGAGTTTGCCGCGCCAGCGCAACACGGAAAACCAAGCGGAAATGGCACAGGTGTTAGATACCTTAGGACAGCTATGGTGTCATGACGTGCGTGTTGATTGGCACGCTTTTTATGCCGAAGAAAAACGCCATCGCTTGCCCTTGCCGACCTATCCGTTTGAGCGTCAACGCTATTGGATTGATGCGCCAAAACGGCAAGTGGATCACAACAAGGCGAGACGACCGGAGCAAAGTCCGGTTCATGCCGAAAATAACAGTACGGACGCTCAACAACAGTGGCTCTATCAACCGCATTGGCTCACAAGCGCAATACCCGCTGCCGAACTCTCCGCAGAGGCAAGCGCGACTCAGCATTGGCTGGTGTTTGAAGATACTTGCGGTGTGAGTCAGCAACTGCAACAGGCCTTATTGCAACAAGGACATACGGTCACTACCGTACAGCGGTCTAGTGCCTTTGAACAGCAAACGGCAAATGCGTATTGCATCAATCCTCAACGGGCTGAAGATTATGAATCTTTGGTACAGGCTTTGGCACAAGCTGAGTTCCCAAGTAAATGTTTACACTGTTGGACGGTTAATGAGAGACAAAATCAACAAGAAGCGGATGACCCGTTTGAACAAAGTGAATTAACATTACAATTGGGATTTTACAGTTTATTGTATCTGACCCAGGCATTGGGTACATGCAATATTAACCAAGCACTCGACATCACGGTGCTTTCTAACCAAATGCAGGCCGTTATTGGCTCGGATCAGATACAACCGGCAAAAGCCACCGTATTGGGCGCAGTCAAAACCATTGGCCAGGAAATCCCCTCTATTCAATGTCGCAGCATTGACATCACCCTCCCTTTTGACAATGAACGGCAAACTCAGGGCGTATTGGCCGAACTCGCCACCCCGATTACAGAAACGGTCATTGCCTATCGGCAAGGATTGCGTTGGACGCAAAACTACCAGCCTGTCCCGTGGCAAACGACTTTACCGACGCATCGGTTGCGCCGGCAGGGAACCTATTTAATTACCGGCGGTTTAGGCGGCATCGGTCTCACTTTGGCGGAGTATCTTGCGCATCATGTGCAGGCGAAACTGGTATTGGTCGGGCGTAGCGCATTTCCGGCCAAAACGGCTTGGCAAGCTTACCTGTCCGAACATGAACAAAGCGATGCTATCAGACAAAAAATTCTGTTATTACAAAAGCTTGAAAGTGAAGGCGCGGAAGTTCTGGTTTATAGCGCGGATGTCGCGGATCGCCGCCAAATGCAAGAAGTTATCGAATCCTGTCAACAATATTTCGATCAAATACATGGCGTTATTCATGCCGCCGGTATTGCCGACGGCGCATTAATCGCCACCCGGGATCACCAAACCTCGGCCTCGGTCTTAGCCCCCAAAGTGACGGGAACATGGGTATTACATCAGTTATTGGCAGATAAGCAGTTGGATTTCTTCGTCCTGTGTTCTTCTCTCGCCTCTATTGTCGGCATACCGGGACAAATTGCCTATTGTGCCGCCAATGCGTTTCAAGATGCCTTTGCGCAAGCCCAACGTCAACATCCGCACACCTTATTTACCGCCATTAACTGGGATACTTGGCAACAAGTCGGCATGGCTGTAAAAGCATTGAGTCAATCACCGGCGGGCGTAGTGAAACAGGCTATTGAAGAACGCCCTCTTACCCATCCGTTATTTCATGCCGCCCGCAAGGATGGACAAAAAATAACGTATATCAGTCAACTCAATACCCAACTGTGGGTGTTGGATGATCACCGAATCATGTTCGGCTCACACGTCACCCTGATGCCTGGCACCGGTTATTTGGAATGGGCGCGGGCAGCACTGCTCCAACATCAGCGTGAAATGAATTTACCCGTCGCCGTCGTTGTGTTTCAGGAGGTTTACTTCCTCCATCCTCTTGTGGTAGAGGATAATATAGGCAAAACGATGTATACCACATTAATTCCAAACGAAAGCGACAAAGAAACGGTTTATGAATTTATTATCAGTAGCCAAGCGGATAACCATAAACAACTGGAACATGCGCGCGGACGAATAAAAGCCAGTGCTGCCGATACCGCATCACAAGTTTACTCGCTGGATCAACTTCGCCATGACTGTCACAATGAAATCATTACGGTAACGCCTGAATTCATTAAAAACAATCACTCCAATGTATTAGAACGCAAACTCAACCTATTCGGTCAACGTTGGCATAACCTGCAACAAGTCTATTTAGGCGATAAACAAGGTTTAGCGTATTTGGCATTACCGGCACCACTGGCGGATGATGTGCATCAGTATGCTTTGCATCCTGGCTTGTTGGATATGGCGACCGGATTTCTGAAAATGTGCGACGCACAGGGAAGCCAAGGTGCTTCCCTGCCTTTTTATTATCAAAGCATCACGGTTTATGCGCCCTTGCCAGCACGTTTTTACAGTTATGCGCGCATCAGCAAGCAAGATGACGCTGTTTTAGACATTCATTTGTTAGATGAACAGGGTATTCTGTTAGTTGAGATTAGCGGTTTTACCTTGCGCAAGATAGAAGAACGAACCGTTGCATTCCGGCAAGTATTCTGGGATAGCGATAACATTGCCATCCGGGAAGAACCCGAACCCGATGCAGCGGAAAATGCGCGTAGCGCGGAAATACTCAGCCACGGTTTGTTACCAGAAGAAGGCATAGCGGTCTTTGAACAAGTTCTGCAATCTCAGTATGCACAAATACTGGTTGCTAAACAAGGTTTATCGGCACTATTTGAGCAAGTTAAAAATTGGTTTAACACACGGTTGACGGAAGCGGAAAATTCAACCAAAAAAGAAAAAGACCGTCCACTCTCAGCACCGCCTTATGTTGCGCCACGCACCGAAATGGAAGAAAAATTAGCGGCGATATGGCAAAAATTTTTAGGCATTGCCCCCATTGGCATAGAGGATGATTTTTTTGAATTTGGCGGTGATTCCTTGCTTGCAGTGCAATTAACAACGTATGTGCGGGCGGAACTGCAAGTTGATTTGAGTATACAAGCCTTACTAAATACGCCAACCATCACGAATTTGGTCAAATTAATGAAGCCCGCCGACGCAAAAAATGCGTCAGACCCAGATGAACCGCAGTTGTTGCTTAAAATCCAAACCGGCAATCTAAAGAATCCGCCATTAATCATGGTGCATCCGATTGGCGGATATGTCTATTTGTATCGGGATTTGGCGCAACAATTAGATAAAGAACAAGCTCTTTATGGTATTCAGGCTGTGGGGATTGACGGCAAATCTGCTCCACTTTCTCAAGTGGAAGCCATGGCAACACACTATATCCGCGCATTGCGAAAATATCAGCCGACTGGCCCTTATCTGCTGGGCGGTTCCTCTTTTGGCGGCATGGTAGCCTATGAAATGGCATTGCAACTGCAACAACAAGGCGAAGACATTCCATTGTTAGTCTTAATAGACGCGCCTGCACCGGGAAATATGTCTCATGACGGGCTGTGGGAAGATGACGTTGATGTGATGGCCTTTATCCTAAAAGTCGGGAGTGGCATCCAAGTGTCCGCTGATGACTTACGTAAAATGGATGAACAAAGCCGGTGGGCATGGTTTGTTAAAGAAATGAGTGGGGACAGCAGCAGAAGCAGCCAAGTGCAATCACGAATTTTTATGAACTTATTCCGTGCCAATACACAAGCCATGTATGCTTATCAAACTCAGTCATGGGACGGTGACGGTAAGGCCATCTTTTTCAGCGCGATGGAACAATATGCCTTTGACACGGAAACAACAGAAAAAAAATGGCAGGAACTGGTACAGGGAAATTTGACAATCTATCCGATTCCCGGCACTCACCTCACAATTAATTCAATGCCTAGTATAAAAATAGTGGCCGATCACATACAGCAGGCGATTAACCGTACATTCAATCCCCAATAGGAGACGGCAGTAAACCGTAGGGCGGATTAAGCGACAGTGTATCCGCCAAAAATTCGTTCTGGTGCCGAGAATTGGCGGATACGGTGCAAAAAGACGCGCCTTAATCCGCCCTACATCTGTTATCCAGAACTTCAACATTCAATTTTAGGAGGATAAACTAAGAAGATGACTTACGATGAAGCAACCCAAATGATTATTTCATCCATTAAAAAAATTTTAGATGAACGTGAAATTCATGTAGAAGTCACGCCGGATATGGTGCTACTGAGCGGTGAAAGCACACTTGACTCAATGATGTTGGTTGAGTTATGCGTCGCTTTGGAAGACAAAGCGACATTACATAATTTCGAGTTCGATTGGACATCAGACAGCGCGATGTCAAAATCACGCAGTATGTTTCGCTCTGCTCAGACGCTGGCGGAAGAATTTTACAACCAATATGAAGCACAAAAATGATTATTGTCACCGGCGCAAGTAGAGGACTGGGTGCGGCAATTGTTAAACGTCTTATAGAGAAAGGATTTGACGTTTTTGGGATTGCGCGTGATACAACTCATCTGACAATTGAGGGTATGGCATGTAATGTTTCTTCATACGAAGAAATAAAAGCTGTGGCACAACATCTGAAAAAGGAAAAGCATGTTATAGAGGGCGTGATAAATGCTGCCGGTATTGCATCCATGAACCTTGCGGTGACAACACCGCCAGAGACTACACAAAGAATTATTCAAACCAATCTGGTCGGTACGATTTACTGCTCTCAGCTTTTTACTCCGCTGATGATTCGGCATAAAAAAGGGTTTCTTATCAATTTTTCTACCATTGCAGTCGCTTTAGGGCTTCAGGGCGAGTCCGTCTATGTGGCTTCAAAAGCGGGTGTTGAAGGCTTTTCGCGTGCATTTGCGCGTGAAATGGCGGCGTTCAATATACGGGTCAATTGCATCGCGCCCGGCCCTATAAATACGGATTTGCTTAAAGGCATCAGTGACGAACAAATCAATAAAATTGTTGCGCAACAGGTGATGCCTAAGCAATTTCTACCAACGGATGTGTGTGATCTCGTCGAACTTTTAATTGACGTGCGTTCATCGTCTTTGAGCGGACAGGTTTTACATGTGGGAGGCGCATAATGAATTTGATTGATAAATTAAAAGATAAATGGCATGAAGCGGATTACCCGTTTCTGATCCACTCTTCGGAACAGCTAAGGTTTAGTGACATCGAATCACAGACACCGATTGATTTGTCAGCAGTGAATAGAGGCGATGTAGTGGCCCTGATAGGGGATTTTAATCCCTCTTCTATTTTGACTTTATTAAGACTGATCGACTTGGGAACCATCATTGTTCCGCTAACCAAAGAGACCAAGATACAACATCCCTACTTTTTTGAATCAGCATTGGTCAATAAAGTGATTGAAGACGGAAACGTTGTATCTTATTCACATGATAAGCGACATGATTTAATCGATACGCTAAGAGAAAAAAAACATGCCGGCCTGGTGTTATTTTCTACCGGCACAACCGGCCAGCCTAAAGCGATTTTGCATGACTTGACACGATTTCTAAAACGCTTCTATACACCGCGCCCGACCTTTAGAACCCTTTCATTCCTTCTTTTTGATCACATTGGCGGCCTCAACACGCTGTTTCACACTTTGTTTAATAAAGGTGTGGTCATTGCGCCGGAAGCCCGTACTGTAGAATCAATACTGGGAACCTGTGCTGAGCATCAAGTCGAAGTATTGCCGACAACGCCTACTTTCCTAAGACTGATGCTGATGAGCGGCGCTATTCCGGAACAAGTTCCTTCCTCTCTTAAAGTGATTACCTATGGTACAGAAAGGATGGATCAAACAACGCTGACAGAGCTATGTCGCTTGTTGCCAAATATCGATTTTCGCCAAACGTATGGCATGTCCGAATTAGGAATTGTCCGCGCAAAATCCGAAGCGCGGGATAGTCTTTATTTGAAAATCGGCGGCGAAGGCGTTGATACAAAAGTTGTCGATGGAATACTCAAAATACGTTCTCAGTCACGTATGCTTGGCTATCTGAACGCGCCTTCACCTTTCGACAACGAAGGTTGGTATGACACGCACGACGTGGTTGAAGAGAAAGACGGGCACTATAAAATAGTCGGGCGGATTGGCGATATAGTCAATGTGGGTGGATTGAAATTTATGACCTCAGAAGTTGAAAAAATTGCGCTGGCATTTCCCAATATTTCATTAGCCAAAGCCTACGGCAAAAATAATCCTATTACTGGTCAACATGTTGAGCTAAAAGTTGAACCTGATAATGAAGAAGATTTTGACTTGGCATCTTTTAAGGATTATTTAAAAGGGCAACTGTACTCACATATGTTGCCAAAGCGCATCATTGTGGAAAAGGTCGCCATTGGACATAGATTTAAATTAGCTTGAGTGCTAAAAATTTATTGTAAGTCTATGCAAATATTCTGTGCTTTCTCACACAGCTATACTGTAAACGGTCACAAACTGCGTTTTTTCACCTGTGGAGTGCCAGCCCCG
>DYPE01000053.1 GCA_020720085.1 Dichelobacter nodosus
TCTTGCGGCAAAGGTATCTACACATCTTTATTTTCAGCCCCAGAGGGGCGAAATCTATATAGCCCAGGGCAATACTTCGACAGGCTCAGTACATCGCGCCCTGGGCACGGTGCGTCCCCAAATTTAGCCCTGAAAGGGCGAAATAGAATCAGGGGCGCGCGCTCTATTTCGCCCTTTCAGGGCTGGCTGAATACAATCCGCTTACCCTGGGCGCGATGTACTGAGCCTGTCGAAGTATTGCCCTGGGCTGCTATGGATTTCGCCCCTTCGGGGCTGGCACTCCACAGGTGAAAAAACGCAGTTTGTGACCGTTTACAGTATAAAAATTATGCACGCAATTTACCAAGCACCTATAAATGTTTGGCGCAATGAAGAAGACGCGATTTGGAATAATGTTACAAGTCGAATGTTACAAGTCGCTGGTGCACAAAGGTGTGCTGATTCTCTCTTTTTGGAGTTCCCATGATGAAAAAACTATTTAATCTCCAATGGCTGATGTTCGTGTTGGCCTGCGCTGTAGCGCTGCCCAGCCTGGCGGGTGACCTGCGTGCGCCCAAGACAGTCCTGCGCCACAGCGTGGAACGTGTGGTATTGCGTGTTCATTTCAGCGCGCCCACCACGGGCGACTTGTATCTTGCCCTGCAAGTGGATGGCGAACTGGTATTCATCACCCAAGACAATGATATTTCTTACGATTCCACGCCGTTTCGCGCCAAACAGACCTATTCCGGGGAATATCTGCTGCTGGACATTCCCACGGAAGTCATTGCGCCCGGACAATACCTGGTGTACCAACTGACTACGCGCAGCCGTGGCAATCCCTACCGTCCAGCGGATTGGCTGGGCGGCATAAATTCCATCCGGCTGAGCATTGGCGAGAACGCCGCCATTAGCGGCGACTGGAACGGCGATGGCTTTGCAGACGATGATCTCAACCACGACGGTTTTCATGACGACGACCAAGACCAGGATGGCTTTCATGACGATGACTATAACCAAGATCGTTACCATGATGATGATGTAAACCAAGATGGCTTTTCCGACGAAGATTTGAACCACGACGGCGTTGTCAACGAACTTGACTATGATTTTGCTGACAATAACGAAGAAAACCAGGAAGAAGACATTCAGGAAGATGCCGCACTGGATGGCGATTCCGGCATGGAAGAAGACCGTAGCGAGGAAGAAGACCCGCAAGCGCAAGAAGAACCCAAAGAACCATTAAGCGGCGAAAATGGCGGCATCTCCCCTGCTGACCAAGGCGCGGACAATGGCCAGACCTTGTTTACCACCCATTGCAGCGGCTGCCACACGCCACAACGCATTCCTGCCAACGCATCCCTCATGCGCACGGCCATCCAAACCAACCGTGGCGGCATGGGACGGCTGGATTTCCTCACCGAGGACGAATTGGCACAAATCGCCGCGTATGTGGGTAACTTATGAGGCAAGTGCCCGCGCTCATCCCTTTAATGCGGGATTTAATCGCCATTCCGTCCATCAGTTGCACCACCCCGGCCTATGACCAAAGCAATCTGCCTGTGATTGAGCGGCTGGCGCAATGGTGCCAAGATTTGGGCTGGGCTGTGGAAATTCAGGCGGTTCCCAACGCGCCGGGCAAAGCCAACCTGATTGCTGTACTCGGCCAAGGTTCAGGCGGGTTGGTGCTGGCAGGTCATACTGACACGGTGCCTTATGACAGTGCCCGCTGGCAATACGATCCCTTTACCCTGACCGAAGCAGACGGGCGGTTGTACGGCCTGGGCACTGCGGATATGAAAGGATTTTTCGCGCTGGCGTTGGAAGCCGCGCGGGATTTACGGCCTGAACACCTGCAACATCCGCTGATTTTGCTGGCCACGGCTGACGAGGAAAGCAGCATGTGCGGCGCAGAAGCGCTGACCGCGCTGGGCCGCCCGCTGGGCCGCCACGCCATCATTGGCGAGCCGACCGGCTTACGGCCCGCTCGTTTGCACAAGGGTATGATGATGGAGGCCATCCGCCTCATTGGCCACGCAGGCCATTCCAGCGATCCCAGCTTGGGCAACAGCGCGCTAGAAGGGATGCACGCGGTGATGGGCATGTTGCTGGCTTGGCGCGCAGAATTACAGCAAAAACATCATCATCCGGCATTTCATGTGCCGGTGCCCACGCTGAATTTGGGCCATATTCACGGCGGCGACAATCCTAACCGCATTTGCGGCGAATGCGAATTGCACTTGGACTTGCGGCCATTGCCTGGCATGAGCGTGGTCGAATTGCGCGCCGAATTGGCGCAACGCACGCACCAGGCCGTGGCAGATACGGGCTTGCGCGTGGAAACTTTTCCATTATTTAGCGGAATCAATGCGCTAGATACTCCTGCCAGCGCGGAAATTGTGCGCGTGGCAGAAAAACTCACTGGCTATGCTGCCGAGGCCATCGGCTTCGGCACTGAAGGCCCGTATTTACAAGCTTTGGGCATGGACAGCCTGATTCTCGGGCCAGGGGACATCGCCCAGGCGCACCAGCCGGATGAGTACATCCGCCTGGATCGTTTGCGCCCTGGCGTGGCGCTGTTGCGCCAATTTATTGCACATTTTTGCCTGAACCATGGTGCTGGCTAGGCAGTTGGGGGGCGGTTTGAAAGGCAATCGGGAATTGCTGATTAGTTACTGCTGCTGCGACGGCGGCGGTTTGATAGGCTTGTTGTTTAAATTTGAGTTTCAAGTTAGCACCACATAATTTTTTAAAATTTCTTGCTGAAAACTGACCGGTAATCTTGCCCAGTCCCGCGCTTCAATCAAAATCGGAATATTCGAGTTTTTAACTGCCTGAATAAATTTTTCTAAAGCAAAACTATCCAGTGGCGATAAATCCTGAGAACGCAACACAATATCTAAATCACTGGCCTCATGCGCTGTACCGTTGACCCGCGAACCATAGACCCACGCGCTCACCTCGGGTAAATAATCTGCCAGTAGTTTTAATAAAGCCGCCTTGTCCTGTGGGCGCAATAATAAGTTAGCCATCCTGTTTAATCACTTTATTTAAATGATAAGCATCCTGAATAAACTGCGGTAATAATTTGAGTGTTGCATCGGCAAAACCTTCGCCGTAATCGTGTGCGGTGTCATTACGGTTGTCGCGGTAAATCAACCAGCGTTCTGCTTCGTCCACTTCCAATAAGCCGTGCTTTGCTGCATAACGGAAAATATCTTTAAAATTTAATTGGTCAACTTGGCGACTACTGGCAAAATACGGTTTTAGGCATTTTTTTAATAGTTTTCCGCTTTGTTCTAAAATGATTTCAAATTCTTTGACACAGGCAGCGCGGTAAATATCATAAAGGTCATCATCTGCCGTCATCTGTTGTAAGTGTGTGTGAGCGCGTTCCAGTGTACTAATACAGCGGATAAAATAATCAGTGTTTAAATGGTTCATGGCAAGTTTTATATTGAAGATCAAATTAGGAGTTACGTGTTGAAACATTTTATTATTTTAAAATCAATGTATTACAATAAGATAGTATAAAATTTTTTCTAAAAAATATGCTACTAACAAATTGATTTTACAGTGTGCTATTTTGTCAATGCGTAACTGGGCACCTCTAAAAATCCCTCCCCAATCACGAAAAAATGCGGGTTTCCAAGCCAAAAATTAGCCCGCAAAGATGGTTTTTAGAGGTGCTATACCGGAGTGTCGTCACTTCATAGCACAGTTAATGCAAGGAGATTGAAATAAATATCTTTATAAATCAATTGATTGTTGCTAAGTTGAGAGGATTGCTACCCAATCCTCTCAACTTAACTCAACAAGTTGATTTATAGGCATGTTTACGATGGGGCTTAGGGTGTTGTGGTCTTGGGTTTGAGTCATCTTCGAGAAAACGCACAAGGTTTTTAGCGAGCAAAGAAAATGCGTCGGAAAGTGCCTCGGTTTGAGGCAAGGATAACAACAGCCAGCGTGGTAGGCAACGATTGAGGTAAGCAAAGGCGTAGGTTCGATTGATTTTATAGCTGTCTGCGATAGTTTCGGCTTGGGTTGCAGCCAAGACGGTGCGTGCAAAGAAGTGATAAGCGCGTGAATTTGGCTATTGGGAGTCACCACGCGAATCAGGCGCACTTGGGTTGGCGAGCGTTGGCATTCATAGGCCTGGCAATTGCGCGCGTCCGGGGCCATGATTGTCACGATGGCCTCGGCCTGGCCTGAGCGCAGAAAGGCTTTTACCATCGCAAAACGCAGATTGTCCGCGCGCATACAAAAATGGATGGCACGTTGGGTCAGGCAAGCCATCAACCAACGGCTGGGGTAGCCACGGTCGAGCACCACCAGCAACGGGCATGGTATTACTCCTTGATCCATGCGCGTACTGTGTCCGGCCCTGGTAAACCGCCAGCATGGACGACTTTTTCATCCACCACCACGCCCGGCGTGGACATCACCCCATAGCCCATGATTGCGGCGATGTCGGTGATCTTTTCCAGTTTTATCTCCACCCCGGCCTGTTTGGCAGCGGCTTCGATGATGTTGTAAGTGGTCTGGCAGTTTTTGCAGCCCGGCCCTAATACTTTGATGTGTTTCATGATATTTTCCTAATCAATCCAAAAAGTTGAATCCCCATCCCACCAGAATAAAGGCGATAGCCAGAATCCCGGCGTATAAAAACAACGCGGGCCAGCGGATGACCTTGCGCAGAATCAGCATCTCCGGCAAAGACAGCGCAGCGATGCTCATCATAAAGGCCAGCGTCGTGCCGAGCGCCACGCCCTTGAGCAACATCGCCTCAGCCACCGGAATCACCCCGGTGGCGTTGGAATACAGGGGAATGCCGATCAGCACGGCGGCGGGCACCGCCAGCCAGCTATTCTGGCCTGCGCCGAGATGTTCCACTATCCATTGTTCCGGCACATAACCGTGAAACAGCGCGCCCACGCCAATGCCGATAAACACCCACAGCCAGATGCGCCCGACGATTTCCCTGACCTCGCCCAGCGCAAAACGATGGCGTCCAGCCAGGGACGTATCCGCCTGGGGCAAGACCATCTGGCCCATGTGGATTTTCCACACATACTCTTCCACCCAGCGTTCCGGCTTGAAGCGCTCCATCAGCGCGCCGCCGACATAGGCCACAATCAGGCCGGCCAGCACATACAGCAGGGCGATTTTCCAGCCCAGAATGCCGACCAGAAGCACCACCGCGACCTCGTTGATCATCGGGCTGGCGATGAGAAACGAAAACGTCACGCCCAGCGGAATCCCGGCTTCGACAAAGCCGATGAACAGCGGCACCGACGAGCAGGAACAAAACGGCGTCACCGCGCCCAGGGTAATCGCCAGCACCCGCGCCAGCCAGCGCGGCTTGCCGCGCACATAGTCGCGCACTTTTTCCGGCGACAGCAGGGCGCGCAACAGGCCCATGACATAGATGATGATCACCAGCATAACGAAAATCTTGGCGATGTCCATCACGAAAAAATGCAGGGCCGCGCCCAAGTGGCTGTCGGGCGCGAGGCCCGCCAGGTCATAGACTAACCAGGTGGCAAGGGAATCGAACATCGTGGCTTCTCCGTTGGGCGCAAGGGCGGGATTTGCGCATCAGCAGGGTCAACAATCCAATAAATTCAATGTATTTTCATAAAAATACGGCGACTGCCGATCCACCGTGAAATCCGCAGTTGCATGGTTAAGATGGGGATTATAAAACGGGTCTGGGGCACTGGGCCAACGCTGGCGAAACAATGCAGTTTCTGCCTGCAAGCGCGCTTGCTTGGCAGGATTGTCCTCGTGGCCGCGCGAGTGCGAGGCATAATGATAAAATCGCACATGGGGCAGCACCACGTGGCGCAGGCCGCGTGCGTGCAGGCGCAGGGGAGCGGGTAAGTTGTAGATGGGTGGAACGCGATTTCGGTGGTGATTTTTCCTCGTTTCACCGTTCCAAAGTGCCACTAGTACCACTTTGGAATGCAATCTTGACCGCGTTGCTGTCTGTACAACAACAGCCAGCGACGCTGGCAAGCTATGAGTTCCCAAGCGACGTTTGGGAACTAGAAAACCCGGATGAGCGGTGTTATCCCTTTTGTACGTCAAAGTATCCCCCAGAGCGGGAGCGCCGTCAAGATTCGGCTTGATCCCCTTCTGACCCGGAGGGCGATGATGAAGCGGAAATTGGGCTGTCGGGAGGTATTAGAGGCGGTTGTTGCGGCAGGGAGAGGGAGGGAAAGAAGTGAGTTTCCTGCGAACGGCAACAGCCAGTCCCGCAGCACCTAGGCGGGCCGCTACCAGGATACCCGTTGATCGTATTCGTACTCAGGCTCGGGTTGGGCGAGGGGATCGCCCAAAAGGCGCGCCTCGGCGGCGATTGCGTTCTCCACCGAATCATCGTACCACCTCGGTGACGAATGCAATGATCCGCATTTCGACACCGCAGATCGGACAGATCAGGGGAAACAGTTCGTAAATACGCGCCAGGAGCATCGCCCAGGTATAGCGTGCGGGGGAACGTCCGATCCGCCTCCGTCACGGTCTGGCGCGTTTGCGCAGCCAACCGCGCGAATCCAACCCGCTGGCCGCCGTGCTGGAAGTGCGCCGTTTGCGCAAACGACGCGGCTTGGTGGTGCTATTCACCGACATCGAGGAAAGCGAGGCCGCGCAACAACTAGTGCAGGCTACCCGTTTGCTGGTGCCCAAGCATGTCCCACTGATCGCCAGCCTGCTCGACGAGGAAATCGAAGCTCTGCGCCATTGTCCGGCACAAGATTGGCTAGACCCCTACCGCAATTACGCTGCTCAGGAAGCCAGCCACGCAGTGCAACGCACCGCCCGCCAACTGCAACGCTTAGGCGGCTATATCGTATTGGCAAAACCTGCGCAATTGGATACGGCGGTGCTGGCGTATTACCGCAAGTTACGGCAGAGAAGGCGGGTGTGTGCCTGAGAGCGCATAGGGCGGATAAATGTAGGGTTATTTGCCGGTTTGCGATGATACCCGATATACTGCTTTGTAGCAGATAACAGCGCATTCTTCGGCAGAAGCCCTCAAAGTAAGAAAAGACACGTTATCTTCTGCGCTACGCGCTATAACACGTTCATAAATCATATAAAAATATCTCGACACCGACCCTGGCGAGTACAGCTATGAACCCGACAATCACAGCAACAAACAGGAACGCCAAAGGTGTCAACCCCTATCTATTCTTATTGGGGCAAAGCCTCCCGCGAAGTCCTCGCCCTGAGCCTGTCGAACGGGTCGGCTGAAAAAAACCACCATCTGTTGCCTTATCACTGCCTGGACGTGGCAGCAGCAGCCGAAACCTGGTGGCAACAGGATACCGCCTTACGTCGGCTGTTTGTCCGGGCCGGCGGGACAGATGAACCCCGCTTACGCGCCTGGCTGCTGTTTTTTACCACCCTGCACGATCTGGGCAAATTCGACGCCCGGTTTCAGTGGAAAGCCCCGGCAACGGCGCGCTTGCTCAAACCGGAGTTCGAGAAACAACTCGACCTCTCCAGCACTCCGGCCTTCAATCACGGGGCCGCCGGCTACGCCTGGTTTTGCAAGGAAATCGAGGCTTACGGCTTCGCCAAGTATGCCGATAACGCGCATAACGCGCATGAGTGGATGAAAGCAGTGGCCGGGCATCACGGCGGTAATCCAGAACAAAACCCGCCGAATACCGCCGGCTTCGCCGCGCCCGCCGTCCTCCAACACGACCACCAGGCCCGCATTGAATGGGTCACGGCCCTGCGCGCCGCGTTTCTCGAACCGGCGGACATTGCGTCCGGCGAGGAACCGCCGCTTCTGCCTGTCAAGCTGCTGGCCGGTTTTTGCAGCGTGGCCGATTGGGTCGGCTCCAATGCCGATTATTTCGACTACCAGGATCGGCCCGACATTCCGCTGGCCGCTTACCTGGATTCCCGCCGCGAAATCGCCGAGCGCGCCTTGCGCGATTTCGGCCTGTATCGGCCCGCGCTGCTTCAGGGCGGCATGGATATTTTCCCGGACAAAACGCCGCGCGGGGTGCAAACCCTGGTGGAACGCCTGCCGGTGGAACCCGGCCTGACCCTGATCGAAGCGCCCACCGGATCAGGCAAGACTGAGGCGGCGCTGGCCTACGCTTCACGCCTGCTGGCGGAAGGATTGGCCGACAGCCTGATTTTCGCCCTGCCCAGCCAAGCCACCAGCAACGCCATGCTGGATCGCTTCGTCAATCGCGATCACATCGGCGCGCGCCTGTTTCCGGGCACGGCCCATGACATCGTGCTGGCCCACGGCAAGAAACAGTTCAATCAAGACTTCAAGCAACTCAAACAAGCCGCTGCCAGGCCCACCGCGCAGCGGGAAGAAGAAGCCCTCAGCCAGTGCAGCCAATGGCTGGCCGCCAGCCGCAAGCGGGTGTTTTTGGGGCAAATCGGCTTATGCACCATAGACCAGGTATTGCTGTCGGTTTTGCCCATCCGCCACCACTTTGTGCGCGCTTTCGGTGTGCATAAGAGTGTGCTGGTGATAGACGAAATCCACGCCTACGACTGGTATATGTACGGCCTGCTGAGTTGCTTGCTCTACGAACAGGCCCGCGCCGGCGGCAGCGTGGTGCTGTTGTCGGCGACCCTGCCGGAAAGCACCAAGTCCGCTTTGTTCGCGGCCTGGAAACAGGGCAAGAAACCCGAAGTCTCCGGGGCTTATCCGCTGATCACCCATGTCGGCGCAACCCCTGTGGCGCTCGATTTTCCCTGTCCGGCCCAGCCGGAGCGTCCGGAACGCAGCGTCGCCTTCACCGTCCACGCCTCGCCCGATGTATTGCCCGGCGCGGAACTGTTACAGGCCATTATCCAGGCCGCCGGCCAGGGCGCGAAAGTCGCCATTGTCTGCAACCTGGTGAACGACGCGCAAAACCTGTGGCAAGGACTGCGAGTCGCCTTGCCGGACAACTCACCGATTGCGCTCGACTTGTTCCATGCCCGTTTCCGTTTTGCCGACCGCCAGGGTATCGAGCAACAGGTCTTGCGCGACTACGGCAAAGACGCCCCGCCCGGCGGGCGGATTCTGGTGGCGACGCAGGTGGTGGAGCAAAGTCTGGACTTGGATTTCGATTGGCTGATTACCCAATTGTGCCCGGTGGATTTGCTGTTTCAGCGGCTGGGCCGCCTGCATCGCCATACCCATTCGACAAGTTCAGGGCAAGCCCGCCCGCGTCCGCCGGGGTTCGAGTCGCCGCGCTGCACCGTGCTGGCCCCGGAGAGCGACGATTACGGCCTGCACGCCCTGCTGTATGGCGCGGCGTCCTTGCTGTGGCGCACCCGGCAATTCGTGGAGCAGAATGGCCGGGCAGATTTTCCCGATGCCTACCGTGACTGGATTGAACGGGTTTACCAGCAAGACGCCTGGCCCGGCGAACCGCCGGCCCTGGTCAATGCTTACCAAAAACACCTCGACGAGAACCTGGGCAAGCTCTACGGCGGCAAGGCCATGTGCAATGCCAATACGCAATTTTCCGATGACGAAGACAACCCTCATGTACTCGCCATGACCCGCGACGGCGAAATGAGCTTGACGGTGTACCCCTGCACTGTTGGTCGGCGGGCTTTCCTGGACAGCACCGCGTTCGACAGCCTGGACGAGTGGCAATGGGAAGAACAGTTGAACCTGAACGGCGTCTCCGTGCTGGCCAGTTGGCAAAAATACCTGAGTACCTCGCCCGACCCCAAGAATAAGAAAATCCCCCGTTATTTCCTGGAGATGCGGGCGGCGGGCGAAGGCGAATGGACTGCGGAGGGGAAGGGGTGCCGGTTTATCTACACCGCCCGCAAGGGGCTACAACGAATAGACGAATAACGCATGGAGACAGCATGAACTTACTCATTGATCCGTGGATTCCAGTACGCTCCGCGCAGACACCGGAAATCTCCCTGGAAACCCTGCTATGCCAGGACAATCCCGGTCTGGAATTGAGTTTCCACCGCGACGACATGGAACTGGCGGCCCTGCAACTGGCGATCTGCCTGGCGCAGGTGATTTTTCCCCCGGCGGACAGGTGCGAACTGCGAGAACGCAAGAATACCCCAATGATGCCGGAAGCATACCGGGCGGGCATTCAGCCGTTTATCGAAATGTTCGATTTGCGCCATCCCACGCAACCCTTCATGCAAACGCGCGGGGTCGAGGCCAAGGAATTCACCCCGATTCAAAAGCTGTTCGCTGGTCTGCCGGAAGGACAAAACCACGCCCTGTTTAACGACACAGGAGAGATTGCTGTGGTGCCCGCATCGTGGGCGGCTATCGCGCTGTTCAATCAGGCGGTGAATTGCCCCAGCTTTGGTGGCGGCTTCAAGGGTAGTCTGCGCGGCGAGGCTCCGGTGAGTACTTTTATCAAGGGCAACAGCCTGCGCGAAACTGTGTGGCTGAATGTGCTGAACCGAGAGTTTCTCACGGAAAAGCTCCCGCACCTGGAAAACATCAAGCAAGATTTGCCGGTGTGGGTGGCCCCGATCACGGCCAAGAGCAGTTTTCAGACGTACACCATCGGCCTGTTGCGCGGCCTGTTCTGGCAGCCGACCAGGGTGGAATTGCTGTGGAACGAAAGCGGCGAGTGCATCGGCTTCAACAAGGAAAAATTTGTGTTTGATGTGGGCGGTTTCTGGATACATCCGCACAGCCCGCACATCGTCAACCCCAAGCAGGACAAACGTTATTATCTGTCGTTTCGTAACGTGGCCCCGGCCTGGACGTATTTGATCCAGATGTTGATCGAGAATATCAGCGGAAAACAAGGCCATGTGCCGGCGTTGGTGACAACGCAATACCGCCAGATGTTTCCGGGCGAAAAACTCAACCTGATTGCTGGCGGTTACAAAAACAAACAGGCGTCCATCATACAGCGGCGGCATGAACTGGTGTCCCTGGCGAGTGGCTGGGATGAGAACATGGGCAATCTGGCAGAACTGATCAGTTTTGCCCTGGACATCAAAAACCGGCTGACCTGGGCGCTGCAACAATTCAGCAAAAGCGCAAACGTGCCCAAGCTGAATTTAGCCGACATCGCCGAGCAGCGTTTTTACCTGGATTCCGAGGATTTTATTTACAGCCATTTGCGCAGGATCGAATGGAATGAAATCACCACGGAAAAACAACGCTTTTTCGATGAACTCTCCGGCCTGGCTCGGCGTTTATTCGCCGAAGGCACCCAGTCTTACCAGAACCTTACCGAACCTAAGTTAGTGCGCGCCCTGGCCGAGAGCGAACGGCTGTTGTCCGGCGCGTTGTACAACCTTAATCCCACGCCCAAAGTGAAGGAGACCGAACCCGCATGAGTCCCCAAGACCTTGACCAACAACTGGTGGCGCTCAAGGAGCGTTTCGACAAGCTGACGCCAGGCCAGCAAGCTGACTTGCGGCGCACGGACTGGCAAGCCCTGGACATGGTGCCGGCCTATTACCGCCTGCAAGTCCCGCCGTCCGATGAGTGGAAACGGGTGGTGCATTTTCTGGCGCAGGCCAGGGACAACTTCGGCACACAAGACAACTTGGGCGCGGCCCTGGCTGAAGTCCACGAGCGCCGCTTGTTTCAAATGGCGCGCTCGGAAACGCCGGCTGATCTCGATGCCTTGCGGCGCTTGCTAAAGCAACAAGCCGGGGTGAGTTGGAAGACCCTGGGCAAGACCCTGTTTTATTGGGGCGATGACGCCAAGCGGCGCATTCTACGCGAGTATTTCCTGGCGCAACCGCAAAGCGGCGGCTGACCCGCGCCTTGTGCTTATTCGCTATTTGCGAATAGAATAACGCTATGAATATAAACCTGAAACCGCAAGATGTTTTAATCCTGCTCAAGCTTTGCGTACTGGATAATCCGCGCTGGACTTTCGCGGAACTCGGCGACGCCTTGCGCATGAGCGTTTCCGAAGTCCATCAGGGGGTAAAACGCGCCCAGGCGGCGCGCTTGCTGATGGCGCAGGAGGATTTGAAAAAGCCGGTGCGTGCGGCTTTGCTGGAGTTTTTGATTCACGGCGTCAAATATGTCTACCCACCGGAACGCGGCAACCTGACGCGGGGTATTCCGACCGCCCACGCCGCGCCGCCGTTGCGGGAATTGCTTGCCCTGAGCCTGTCGAATGGGCTGGCGCTGGGCGACGAACCGCCGCCGGTGTGGCCGCATCCGCAAGGCACGGTCAAAGGTTATAAATTTTCGCCTTTGTATCGGTCAGTGCCCGACGCGGCCTTGCTGGACACGCGACTGTATGAGTTGCTGGCCCTGACCGACGCATTGCGCGACGGGCGGGCGCGGGAAAAAGAATTGGCGGCCCGCCTGTTGCGCGAGCGTTTGGACGTATGAACGCCCGGCAGTCTAATCTGGCGATGGTGGAGACGGTTGCCCGCTGTTTTGGGGAACTGCGCGAACACATAGTATTTCTCGGCGGGGCGGTGACTGCCCTGTTGCTGACCGACCCTGCTGCCCCGGCAATTCGCGCCACGCGGGACGTGGATGTGCTGGTGGAGGTGGGTTCCCAGGCCGAGTATTACCGCCTGGAAAAACAACTGCGCGCCCTGGGTTTTCGCAACGAGCCGGAGGTGATTTGCCGCTGGCGGATTGCCGAAGTGTTGGTGGATGTAATGCCTACCGACGGCAAAATTCTGGGCTTTAGCAACCGCTGGTATCCGGCAGCCATACGCCACGCATGGGAGGTGCGGCTGGCAAGCGATTTGAGCATCCGGCTAATCGCGCCGGTGTATTTTCTGGCGACCAAAATCGAAGCGTTCGAGGGGCGCGGGCAAGGGGATTTTTTGCTCAGTCACGACCTCGAAGATATGGTCACAGTGGTGGACGGCAGACCGGAAATCGTGGCCGAAGCGCAAAGCGCCGACGCGGATGTGCGCCTGTATTTGCGCGAGAAAATCGGTGGCTTGCTGACCAACCCGCGTTTTCTCGAGGCCATTCCCGCTTATTTAGCGCCCGACGAAGCCAGTCAGGCGCGTTATCCCATGCTTATCGAATGTTTAAGACAACTTGCCGATTAATAAGGAAACAGAACCATGAATGACAAGAACTTTTTGAATATCCATGTGCTGATCTCTCACAGCCCATCCTGCCTCAACCGCGACGATATGAATATGCAAAAGTCAGCGGTATTCGGCGGCGTGCGCCGGGTGCGCGTGTCCAGCCAAAGCCTCAAGCGGGCCATGCGGCGCAGCGAATATTACCTGGAACATCTGGGGCAGCCGTCGGATCGCACACGCAATATGGATTTGCTGAAAGAAAAATATGTCGCGGCCTTGCGCGATCAATTCAGCCCGGAACTGGTACGCAAGACGATTGCCCTGGTGGTCGGACAGTTTGCCGGTGACGAAACCGAGGATGGCGAAGAGTCGGGTAGCGCCAAAACCGAGAAGAAGATTGCAGTGGCCCCCTGGAGTATTGCCGAGGTAGGGCGTTTGTGCGAGATCATCCAGAAAGCGGATGCCGACGGGATCACCACGCTGACCGACAGCGAACTTCAAAAAGCGGAGAAAAGCGCCAAGACAGCGCATAAGAAGGTCAAAGACGGTAGTGTCAGTTACGAGGAAATCCTGGAAGGAAAGAAAAACGAACAGGTGAGTAAAAAGCTGGAAAAAGTGATCAGTAATGAGGCGCATAGCTTGCTGCTTGCTCTCGCCAAAACTCCGGACATCGCCCTGTCCGGGCGCATGGTGACTTCCGGCCTGATGACGAGCATAGACGGCGCGCTGTCTTTGGCCCACGCCATCACTACGCACACGGTGGACGCGGACATAGATTGGTTCACCGCCGTGGATGACCTCATCTCGGAAAGCGGCAAAACCGGCTCCGGCCACCTGGACACCCAGGAATTCAGCGCCGGGGTGTTTTACCGCTATGCCAGCTTGAACCTGCGCCAGTTGCAGGAAAATCTGGGCGGGATAGAACGCGCTGGGGCGCTGGAACTTGCCAGGCATCTGGTTCACCTGCTGGCGACCGTGGTGCCGGACGCCAAGCAACACAGTTTCGCGGCGTACAATCCGGCGGATTTGGTGCTGGCGAGTTTCAGCGACATGCCCATTTCGGCGGCCAATGCGTTTGAAAAACCAGTGACGCCAGACAGGGATAAGAAAAGCGGTTTCCTGGAGCCGTCGGTCAAGGCGTTCGCGGATTACTGGCAAAGCGTTTACGCTGGTTATGGCTTGGATGACTGTTACGCGCTATTCAGCCTGAAGGACACGGCGCTCGCGCCTCGGCTCGCCAGTTTGCCCGTGCTGGAAAATTGGGTTGCCGCTGGCGGCAAGGAGTAGGGCCATGCCGGATTTTCTCATTCTCCGGCTGCGCGGGGTGATGCAGGCGTGGGGCGGGCATACTTACGAGGATTACCGCCCCAGCCACAATTTTCCCACACGCAGCGGCATTGAAGGTTTGCTGGCGGCCTGCCTGGGGATAGACCGGGAAGACCGCGTTGCGCAAACCGCGCTGGCGGACAGTTTCGAGTTCGCCGCGCGGGCGGATGAATTGCCCTATCCCATGCGCAAAATCACCGATTTCCACACCGTGATGGAAGCGCGCAAAGTGGATGGCAGCGCCAATAAAAACCCGGTGATTTCCCGCCGCGAGTACCTGTGCGACCGGCAATTTACCCTGGCCTTGCAGTTCAAACCGGGGGCTGCCTATTCCCTGGAGCGCGTGGTGGCGGCGGTGCGCAAGCCGCATTACACGCCGGTGCTGGGCCGCCGTTCCTGCCCTTTGGGCGCGCCGTTGTTTTTATCCATCCAATCAGCGGAAAATCTGCGCGCGGCGTTGGACGCTATCGAGCCTAAACACGGGGCGATTTACAGCAGCGAATTGCCCGGCAGCAATCGCATCGAAATCCGCGATTGCCGGGTATTCAGCGGCAAGCGCCGCTTCGACAAGCGCACACTGTATATTCACGGGGGGGAATGATGTTTCTGAGCCAATGGCAGCTTTACATGACCCCGGGGTTGGCGCGCAATCCTTACGAAATCCATCGGCTGTTGTGGCAGGCGTTCCCTGGAGTGCCCGAGAATCAGCGCCCGTTTTTGTTCCGTTTGGAAGGCAGGCCGCAAAGCCGTTTTCGCCGCGTACTCATGCAATCCACCTGCGAACCCCAGCCGGTGACGGCGGAAAACCTGGAATTGCTGGGTTGCAAGGCGTTCGGCTCCCATTTCCAGGCCGGCCAGAGGCTGGTGTTTCTGGTGTGCGCCAATCCGGTCAAGCGTCTCCATGAAGATCGCAGCCGTGTGCCTCTGATTCGGGAAGAGGAACAAATTGCCTGGCTGCAACGGCAACTGGAGAAGGCGGCGCGGATGGAAGCGGGCGAGGTGCGGATAGAACAGCAGGGCAATTTGTATTTCCGCAAGGGCGGCAAACCCGGCAAAGTCGCCACTGTGACTTTCTCCGGGCGCTTGAGCGTGACCAATCCCGACAGCCTGCTCGCCACGCTGGAAAAAGGCATCGGCCCGGCCAAGTGTTTTGGCTGTGGCTTACTGAGTCTGGCGAGGACGGTATGAGCGACAAAACATTGCTTCCGCCATTGAAGCCGATTGCTATGAAAGATCGCGTTTCGATGGTGTTTGTCGAGTACGGCCAGATTGATGTGCAAGATGGCGCGTTTGTGGTGATAGATGCTACGGGTGTGCGCACGCATATTCCGGTGGGCAGTGTTGCCTGCATTATGTTGGAGCCGGGGACGCGGGTTTCTCATGCGGCGGCGGCGTTGGCGGCCACTGCCGGGACGTTGTTGTTGTGGGTCGGCGAGGCTGGGGTGCGTTTGTATTCTGCCGGCCAGCCGGGCGGGGCGCGTTCGGATCGTTTGTTGTATCAGGCGCGTTTGGTGTTGGATGAGTCGGCGCGGCTGAAGGTGGTGCGTAAGATGTATGAGTTGCGTTTTGGTGAGGAGCCGCCGAGCCGGCGTAGTGTGGATCAGTTGCGCGGCATTGAGGGGGCGCGGGTCAGGGAGGGGTATAAGTTGCTCGCCAAGCGTTATGGGATAACTTGGGGGCATCGGGATTATGACCCGGAGAATTGGGATTCGGCGGATTTGGTGAACCGTTGTATGAGTGTGGCGACGCATTGTTTGTATGGGATTACTGAGGCGGCGATTCTGGCTGCCGGGTATGCGCCGGCGATTGGGTTTATTCATCACGGTAAGCCGTTGAGTTTTGTGTATGATATTGCGGATATTTTTAAGTTTGAGACGGTTTTGCCGGCGGCGTTCAAAATCGCGGCGGATAGTCCGCCGGATGCGGTGCGTAAGGTGCGTCTGGCTTGTCGGGATGCGTTTCGCAAGGAGAAGACGCTGGAGAGGATTATTCCGGTGATTGAGGAGATTTTGGCTGCCGGGGGGTTGGAGATTCCGAATCCGCCGGAGGATGGTTTGGCGCCGGCGTTTCCTGAGCCAAAGGGGATAGGTGATGTTGGTCATCGTGGTTGAGAGTGTGCCGGATCGCTTGCGCGGGCGGTTGGCGGTGTATCTGATTCAGGTGCGCGCGGGGGTGTATGTGGGCGATGTGTCGGCGCGAGTCCGCGAGTTGCTGTGGAGTTATGTTGAGGCGGGGCTGGGGGAGGGGAATGCGGTGATGGCGTGGTCTACGAATACGGAAAGTGGTTTCGATTTTCTGACTTTGGGGCCTAACCGTCGGATTCCGGTGGAGTTTGATGGTTTGAAGTTGGTGGCTTTCCAGCCGCCGCCGGACACGGAGGCGCAAGCTGCTGAAAGTAGGTGATTTTCTGTTCTTTAACAATTCAGGAAAATCGGCTATAATGTCGGTGGTTTTTTCTCTCTGATTTTTACGGTTCAAAATCAGGGGGATGGAGGAAGTGAGTTCCCCACGCTTGTGGGGATGAACCGTCGAAACAAAAAATTACGGGTGGTATGCGCGAGAGTTCCCCACGCTTGTGGGGATGAACCGTCACGAGCTGCCTACGCAATGCGCGTTCTTTTGAGTTCCCCACGCTTGTGGGGATGAACCGAGCATTGCCTCAGCCAATAATACCGGCAACCGGAGTTCCCCACGCTTGTGGGGATGAACCGATACCGAGGCTGACAGGGTAGCTAAATCGCCAGAGTTCCCCACGCTTGTGGGGATGAACCGAAAATTGGCCAACTCTTTATCAGTCAATCCAGGAGTTCCCCACGCTTGTGGGGATGAACCAGAACCTTCCGGTTTATACATTATTTCGGAAACGAGTTCCCCACGCTTGTGGGGATGAACCGACACAAATTCACGGCAATCTTACAATGCCGGGGAGTTCCCCACGCTTGTGGGGATGAACCGTCTGTGAATCACTCAGCCGCCCTATTGGATGGGAGTTCCCCACGCTTGTGGGGATGAACCGAGCCTTAAAGAACAGTTGCCCGCTGCACTTAGGAGTTCCCCACGCTTGTGGGGATGAACCGCGGCTAAAAAACTAAAAGACGCCTCCAAGCGCGAGTTCCCCACGCTTGTGGGGATGAACCGACCGCCATAACCCGCGCTAGTCACGCAACCATGAGTTCCCCACGCTTGTGGGGATGAACCGTATCGACGGGTTTGCCTCCTCTATAGGCGGTAGAGTTCCCCACGCTTGTGGGGATGAACCGGTTGCTGATAGGGCTGCTGCTGTGGTTGCTGAGAGTTCCCCACGCTTGTGGGGATGAACCGATTGCCGTGAATTTGTGTCATAAATAACGCGCGAGTTCCCCACGCTTGTGGGGATGAACCGTTTAAGAATTGTGTATAACACGGGTGTTGATTGAGTTCCCCACGCTTGTGGGGATGAACCGGTGCGTTCACATTCACGCTGAATCCAACAGCGGAGTTCCCCACGCTTGTGGGGATGAACCGTCCCTAAAATGGTGGCGGCTGACTATTTTGTAGAGTTCCCCACGCTTGTGGGGATGAACCGGCGTTTGCTAAAGTTGGGCAAGGCATATTGAAGAGTTCCCCACGCTTGTGGGGATGAACCGCTGTGAATATGAAATTGTGGCAATTAATAGGAGAGTTCCCCACGCTTGTGGGGATGAACCGCTACAGTGCTATGAGGCGGGGCTTTTCACTGGGAGTTCCCCACGCTTGTGGGGATGAACCGCACTTTACGGAATAAACTAGCAGGATGCAACTGAGTTCCCCACGCTTGTGGGGATGAACCGTAGGTTATCTGGCCAGGCTTTTTAATAGAACAGAGTTCCCCACGCTTGTGGGGATGAACCGCCCGCGTAGGAAACAATGCAGCACTTACTATAGAGTTCCCCACGCTTGTGGGGATGAACCGAGGATAGCACTGCACTAGCGTGGATTGATGGGGAGTTCCCCACGCTTGTGGGGATGAACCGCATTCAATTTCGCTTGCACCTCCTCTGGGGTTGAGTTCCCCACGCTTGTGGGGATGAACCGCCACCAATATGTGGCTTCTACTAGCCAGCCTCGAGTTCCCCACGCTTGTGGGGATGAACCGTTAGGGGCCTTGCTGACAGAGACAGACAAAGTGAGTTCCCCACGCTTGTGGGGATGAACCGCGCTATTTAGAGCAATCGCGCGGTGCCTACTCGAGTTCCCCACGCTTGTGGGGATGAACCGGTTGAATAGTGCGTTATATTAGTCTAGTTACTGAGTTCCCCACGCTTGTGGGGATGAACCGAATCCACGCATAGATAATCATATGACGAGGGGGAGTTCCCCACGCTTGTGGGGATGAACCGATTGGTGTGCTAAAGCATATGGTGGTATAGCAGAGTTCCCCACGCTTGTGGGGATGAACCGGGGCAGCTAGACTGCCCCTTTTGTTGATTGTTGAGTTCCCCACGCTTGTGGGGATGAACCGCATTGGGATTCAGAGCAAAACCTCGC
>DYPE01000054.1:0-1256 GCA_020720085.1 Dichelobacter nodosus
TCCGGGTTATAAAACCGCGCCCGCATGTAATACAGACCGGTATCATCCGTCATCACCCCATCGCGCCCGTTATACAAGAACGGCGTATCTACCATTGCCGGACTGTGGGACACCAAGCCGCCATAGGGTGAATAAGCAAACTGCTCTGTCACCGCGCCTTGCGCATTCGACAAAGCCACCGTAGTACCGCGCAAATCATAATGATAAACCTGATACGCGCCGCCGCTTTCCTCGCCAATCAAACCTAAACCATGTACATAATAGGTTTGCGTACCGTCCGGTTTCGTCCGCACCAGGGTTTGACTGAGCGCGGGTACGGGATTGATGGCATAAGTGGTTTCCTTGCTGCTGACACTCACGCCGATGCGGTGATTCTGCGCATCATAGCGGTACGCGATTGCGCCCACGCTGGTCAAGCGGTTGCGCGAATCGTACTGAAACGCCTGCGTTTCGCCGTTCAGCGGGCCGTTGACCATATTACCGTCGGCATCAAACGTCACCGCCGCGCCGTTCACCGTTGCCAGGCGGTTTGCCGCGCCGTAGGTGAAATTCAGCGGACTCATGTTTGCCAGCAGATTTTCCGTCATGGCTTCCAGTGCCGCTGGCGAGAGTTTTTCTTCGGTAATATTGCCTGCCGCGTCAAACACATAGTCATATTGCACCATCAACTTGCCCGCCGCATCCTGTACGGATTTTTGCGTCATTTGTCCGGCAAGGTTGTAAGTTCGGGTTTCCTTCGTGCCATTGGCATACGCGGTTTGCAGCAAACGCCCGTTGGCATCGTAACTGTACGCAGTGGCGCGGTTTGCCCAATCGCTGACTTTCACCAAATGCCCAGCGGCATCGTATTCATACTTCACCACCTTGCCGCCCGGATAAGTCAGCGTTGCCAGCTTGCCCACTTCGTCATAGCTGTACGCCATGACATTGCCCAGCACGTCGGTGTATTTGGTCACGCGGTCTAGCGCATCGGATTCATACGCTGCTGTGCCTTGCGCGTCGGTGATGCTTAACACGTTGTCGTTAGCATCGTAGGTGATTACGACTACGCCGTCCGCGTCAGTCCAGCCAGTTAAGCGTCCGGCGGCATCGTAGCTGAAATCACGCGCCTGATTGCGGGCGTTGGTGACTTGTTTGAGCAAATCATCGGCAGTGAAGGTATAGCGCACTTTGCCATCCGCGACTTCAATAGCGGTTACGCGGCCTTTTTTATCGTGGGTAAAGCCGGTGGTGTTGCCGTTGGGGTCTTGGAAACT
>DYPE01000054.1:1356-18761 GCA_020720085.1 Dichelobacter nodosus
TCCAGTTGGCGCTGCACATTGCCTACTGCATCCAGTTCAATCTTGCGGGTATGCCCCAGCGCGTCGGTGCCGCTGATCACGCGCCCGGCAGCGTCATAGCCAATTTGCGTGGCATGTCCTTTGGCATCTGTCACTTTTATCAGGCGGTCTTCGGCATCGTATTCGTAGCGCGTGGTTTGGCTCAGGGCGTTGGTTTCGCTTGCCAGATTGCCATTGGCGTTGTATTCGCGGGTGGTGACATTGCCTTTGGCATCGGTCAGGCTGACCAGCTTGTCTTGCGCGTTGTAGGCAAAACGGAGGGTGCGCCCTAACGGGTCAGTCACGGCAACCAAACGGTTTACTGCGTCGTATTCCAGCGAGGTGATTTTGCCGACGGCATCGGTGATAGATTCTAAACGCCCAGCATCGTCATAAGCCAACGTGGTCACGCCGTTTTCCGCGTCGGTGATTTTTACCGGCAAGCCGTTGGCGTATTCGTAACGAGTCGTCGCGCCTTTAGGTGATTGGGTGCTGGACAATACACCGGGCGCGGAATACGCCAGTTGCGTGGTCTGATTCTTGGCATTCGTCAGGCTGATTAAATCGTTATCCGCGTTATACGCCAGCAGGGTCTTGTTGCCTTTGGCATCCGCGATTTCAATCAGGTTATCGCGCGCATCGTAACGCAACAGGCTGGCGTTGCCTTTGGAGTCGGTGACTTTGGCTGGATTGCCGCGTTCGTCGTAAGCCACAACAGTGGCGCGGGATTTGGCATCAAGCAAGCGTTCAGGTCTGCCGCTGCCGTTGTATTCGGAACGGCTGATATTGCCTAGCTCATCCTGGAAACTCAGCAGTTGATAACCGCCGTCGTAGGTGTAAACCCGTGTGGTGCTGTCGCGGTTGGTCACGGTGGTGGTAAAAGTACCGGCGGCGGCATCTTCGCTGTAAGCCAGGCGCAACAAGGGTGTGGTAGCCAATCCGTCGTCTTGCGCAATCACTCGACCCTGCGCGTCGTAAGTGTTGGCAAACAGTTGTGTGCCTTCGGCATTGACGGCGGTGAGTATCCGCCCAGCAGCGTCGTAAGTGTAGGTGGTGGTTTGCCCCGCCGCGTCGGTAATCGCGGTCAGCAAGCCAGTGGTATAAACCAGGCGCACGGTGCGGTTGAGCGAATCGGTGACGCTTTCCAGCAAGCCGTCGGCGTTGTAAGCGTATTGCAGGAATATGCCGCTACCCGGTTCAGCAATGCGCTCCAAGCGTCCGCTGGCATCACGTTGAAAAGTTACCCGCTGCCCGGCGGCGTTGCGTGCTTCGGACAAATTGCCGGTGCTGTCGAAATGGTACACCGCTTTGTTCTGGCGGGTAAGGCTGAAGCTACCGTCGGCATTTTTCATCAGCGTATCGTAGCGGGTGGCGCTGTCCAGAGACAAATAACTGCCATCTTCTTGGAGAACGAATAAATTATACTGTGCGGCATCCCAATGTACTTTGACATCGCCTTGCGCCAATTCCTCTACCCGCGCTTGTGCGCCGCCCACGTTCCAGCCCTTGCCAGCCAGACCGTTTTCCAGCAAACCTGAATCATAAGCTAAAGAAAATGCAAGGGTTTGTTGACCGCGTACACTGAGCAGCGTGTAGCTGATGGATTGTGTGCCGGTGGCAGGGTTGATGGGATCGCCGACTGTTGACTTGTCGGATGTTTTTGTACAAGAAGCACTCAAGCTGGGATTTGACGGTGGACATTTTTTCTGCACAGTTGGCTGCGGCGGACGGCCTATGTACAGGCTGCCTTTCACCATCTTGCTTTTCGCGCCGCTGGTGTCGTAAGCGGTGCTTGTCCAAGACAAGCGGGTATTGAGCGGGAGATTATAAATTTGCGTGGGCGCGACGATTTCTCCGTCGGCAGCAATGTACGCAGTCACCATGCCATCAGCACCGCCCTTGCCTGTCCAATCTATTTGAATTTCTTTCAGATTAAAATCGGGATCAGCAGCTTGCAGTTTGACGACAAACGGCTTGCTAGGCATCACCCATGAGGGGGCAGTGATAAATTTAAGCGTAGGTGCTTGGTTATTCGTTGGTTGCGCCAGAATGTCAAAATGTCCTCCTGCTTTCCAATCTGTCGCAGGGTGTAAGCGCGGCGCGTTAGGCACATCTTCGACAATATCAGCAGCGGCAAATTGATATTCGTAGTAGCCGCTGATTTCATTCAGTTGGAGCGCGGCACCGAATTGGATGGGACTTTGTGTGCTTCCCAACCAGGGCAAAACTACTGTTTTCCAGTCACCATCTGGACCAATACCGCCGCCTAAACGACGATAGCGCAAGGTGACATCTACAATTAAATCTTTATCCGCATCACTCCAGAAACTATCGAAACGAATTGCCGCGCCTGGCGCGATTTGTAATGGTAAAGCAGAGGAAGAATTTAATACAGGTGCTTGATTAGGCAAGTCTTCCACCGTCAATACCCCAGTTTTATCTATGCGAGTATTGTCGGGGTTTTTCACCGAAACGGTTCTGTCACCTACCGGCACGGGCGGATTCGTGCTGCTGCCATAGACCGCCTTAACCCGCACCACGATTTCCGATGCAGAATTAACCCGCACATTGTCATGTGCCACGCCGGGGATAAATACCACCGCGCCGTTTTGAAAACCGCTGCCTTTAATGGTCAAGTCAAACCAAGACGAAGCGTTCGCTTCTGTGGCTTGGTTTTGGGTTAAATGATTTGGGGTGATGCTGGTAACTGCTAATGCTGCTGGTGGCGGTGTGATATCTGTGGTAGTAAAGGTAGCAGTTATCGTCTGGCTGGCTTGATTCATGTCAAACAAACAAGAGGTATTGCTACCAGAACAAGCACCATTCCAACCACTGAATCTCGTCTTTGAATCAGTGGGGGTAGCTGTTAATTGAATGCTGCTATTGCCACCCAGCACTTTTGAACAGGAAGCAGAGCAATCAATTCCTGTGGTTCCCGTCACTGTTCCTGCACCGGCAATATTAATTTGTAGCGTATAATCGCTTACTGCCTGAAGAGTTGCAGCTTCGTAGTTAGACATCGCAGACCAGCCTGTGTCTGAATCACAAGAAGCCGCGCTACTGCCCGCTTGTACACCATAATAATAAGTGCCGTTGGATAAGCCTGTTTGAGTATAGTTTCGATTTGTGCCGCAATAAATAGATTGAAAGCTGGTGTAAGAGGTGCTGCTAGAACTCAGCAAGCGATAGATACTGGCATCACTACTGACAGCCCAGTTTATATCAACGCTGTTTGAACTGGCCACAGAAACCGTCGGGCGTGCTGGACGAGTAGGTGTTACTGTTGGTGGAGGTGGTGGAGGCGTGGTTTGCACGGTTAAGTGCAAGCGTCCTGAATAATAGGTCGGCGGAGTACCATCGCAATAAGTCGCCGGACGTCCTATTGCTGCATACCAGTCTTTCTCACTGCCTAAATCGGTATATTCATCCAAATCAAAAGTTTTGCTGGTGGTGGTCGAACCAGCAGAGTAGTTCCAATAATAACTATCATTATTCGCCACACAGCCTTGAATTGCACCAGCGCGAATAGTCATCACACCAGCCGTAGTAAATGTTGTGCCATCTTTTTTACTGACAGTAAAGACAATTTTGTTACCCGTTATAAGCATTGCTTTTAGCTGGATGACATTGCCGCCAGCGGTATAGCTGTTATCGGGTGACAAGAGATAAGTTGTTTGCGCATGAGTAGCAAAACTAAAAAAACAGGAAATAAAACAGAAAACAATTAATTTACTTAATACAGCGTTCATTTTTGACTCCTAATTAAAATAACTAAAGCCGTAAAGCAGATAAGTTAATTCTTTTGAGCTACCTATACTGGCAGTTATTTGGATTACTGTGCTTGGTGTAAAATTTACAGCAAAAATGGCGGAAAATGTGCCATTGGCAGCGTGATGCCAATGAGAAATATCATAATAAAAACAACAAAAAATCCTTTTAAAGCTCTGTTTGGCACCATACGCCACAACGGTTTGGTTTGCAGGGAGCAGTTCATTTATTTCAGCCGTCACGAACCGTGGCGCCATGGTCACAGATAAATATTCGAAACAAGGAAACATAGCCTACCTTTTGGAGATTCTAAAAAAGTGCGTACATTTGGGCTGCGCACAGATTTCGGGTAGTATCAGTCAGGTTCTTTGGTGTGTCAAGTGAACTTTTTCTTTTCTCTCATCAGCGGACGCTGTGCCTTGCCATTGGCGATTGAAAGCTGTGAAAAATCGCTTTATCAACTTGTAACATATTTAAAAATAAGGTGTCGCTGGCATGATTCTGTGATTTTTCCACGGCAACGCAGTCCATGCCGTAAAAATTTATGAGGTTGCACTGTTGTGCATGGGGTGGAGTGCGGTTTGTTGCGCGATGATTTGCAGAAACACTTCTTCCAGCCCCGGCTCGCGGGTGTGCAAATCGTTAAAGCCAATGCGTGCGTCTGCCAGGCTGGCCAGCACCTGCCCCATGGGATCGTGCTGTTTGTGCAGGCGCAACACCAAATGGCCGGGTTCCAATGTTGCTATGTTGGCGCGCAAGGCGTCGGGCAGGCGTGCGGCTACGGTTTGTGGCGCATCGACAATCTGCAAGGACAGCAGGCGGAAGGGATAACGGTTGAGCAACGTGGCTTTGTCGTCCAGTGCCACCACTTCGCCGTGATGCAAAATAGCGATGCGCTCGCACAGTGCTTCGGCTTCTTCTAAATAATGAGTGGTCAGCACCAGCGTGCGGCCTTGGCTATGTAGGCGGCGGGCGAACTCCCACAGTGCCTGGCGTAATTCTACATCCACCCCTGCGGTGGGTTCGTCCAGCACCACCACTTGCGGTTGGTGCACCAGGGCTTGGGCAATCAGCACGCGCCGTTTCATGCCACCGGACAAACGCGCCAGGTTTTCATCGGCTTTATCGCTAAGACTAAGAATTTCAATCAATTCATCAATCCAGCGCCAATTGGCGCGGCCCAGGCCAAAGTAGCCGGATTGCAGGCGCAACATTTCGCGCACGGAAAAAAACGGATCGTATACCAATTCCTGTGGCACCACGCCCAGCGCTTGGCGCGCTTGCCGCCAGTGCGTGCGCACGTCGTGGCCGAGCACGCGCACTGTGCCGTGCGTGGCGTGGGTGAGTCCAGCCATAATGTTGATTAATGTAGATTTTCCGGCACCGTTTGGCCCCAGTAGGCCAAAAAAGCAGCCTTGTGGAATGACGCAATCAATCCCGGCCAGCGCGCGCACCTGGCGGTATTGTTTGACCACGTGTTCGATTTCAACTGCGTGCATGTTGTCTTGTTCCGGCGCGCGTCATTCGGCTGAATTTTCTGTGAAAAATCGTTTAACTTCTGCCAGTTGAATTTTGCCAGAAGCGGTGCGGGGGAAGTCCTCGATCAGCGCCAGGCGGGCAGGCACCATGTAGGAGGGCAAATTGCGCTGTAAAAAGCTCAGCAACGCTTCGTGGCTGAGTTCGCTACCCGCACGCGGGCGCACTTGCGCGCACAGTTGCGGCTCATCCGCCACGTACACGCCCACCACTGCGGCTTCGGCAATGTCGGGATGCTCTAGCAAGACATCCTGAATTTCCTTGGGATACACACGGTTGCCCTGAATTTTTAACATGCCGTCCTGGCGGCCCAGCACATAAAGATAGCCATCTTCATCCAATTTGCCCATGTCGCCGGTGTACACCACCGTTTGCGGGTGCAGGGCCGGTTGTGGCTGGCACGGGTTAGCACGCAATTTGGCGGCGCTACCGTGTGGGTCGCCGAGATAGCCCAGCATCACGCCCATGCCGCGATGAAGAATTTCACCTTCCACGCCTGGCGGTTGCGCATTTCCCTGTTCATCTATAATCAAAATTTCCACATGCGGCAGTGGACGGCCCACAGACGCGCGTTTGGTGTCGAATTCATGCGGCAGCAACATGCTGCTGCGGAAGGTTTCGCTTTGGCCATAGGTTTTGTAAATGCCAGCAGGCTGGCTCCAATCGCGCAATTTTTGTAATTCTGTGGGTGCCATGTCGCCGCCGGATACGGTAAGGTAGCGCAAACGGCGGAGCGCGGCCATGGCCTGATTCTGATCAAAACGCAGCACTTCCGCCCAAATGCTGGGCACGCCGGAGGCGCAGGTGATGTTGTATTCATGCACTGCCGTGCACAAATCCGCAGGTAGCCAAGAGTTAAGCAAAATCAGGCGCGCGCCAGTGAGCAAGGCCGTGAACAATTGGTTCAGTCCCACGTCAAAAGAAAACGGCAGCAGCCCCAACATGCGGTCTTCAGGGCGGAGTTGATACGCTCGGCATTCTGCCAGCGCGCGCAAGTACAAATCTTGATGGCTGATGAGCACGCCCTTGGGCTGGCCAGTGGAGCCAGAGGTAAACAGTGCCAGCGCGGCATCTTGCGGAATGTTGTGCGGCCAGCGTGCGCCCGGCGTAGGCGGTTGCGTGTCATCCGGCATAATCCGTGTGGCGCGCGCGCCCAGATTGCGCAGAATTTTCTCTTGCACGGGCGTGAACGGTTCAAAGCTGTAGTGCAGCCAACGCACATTGTCGGTAGGTGCGGCTTGGCTCAGCCGCACCAGCGCGGCGTTGTCCACCAGCAGCAGGGATGCGCCACTGATGCGCAAGATGTGTTCAACCTGGTGCGCCGTGAGTTTGGGATTGAGGCTGAAAAATGCCGCGCCGCACTGCCAGGCCGCCAGCATAGCAATCACATGTTCAGCGCAACGGCGCATGAAAATCCCTACAAATTGGCCTGGCCCCAGCCCTTGCGCGCGCAACTGTTCTGCCAGCGCATCCGCGCGTTGCAACAATTCTTGATACGTGGTTTCTGTGCGTTTGCCCTTGCCTAAATGAGAAACCAACGCAATGGCATCGGGATTGGCGGTATGGCGCAAAGCGGATAAAATCATAGTCGTCTCTCCTGTGGTGCTACGATTGCCGGTTGGGACGTAGGCCCGTGTTCCGGGTGCGGAAATGGCCAGTTTTTAGGGTGGCCATTTGCGATTATACTTCAACCATCCAACACCAGGAGTAGATTTCATGCACGGCCCCATTCCCCCAGATCACGATACGCGACCCGGAACACGGGCGTACCAAGCCAATGGCGTTCTGCTCATCAACCTCGGTACGCCCAAGGCCGCCACAGCCCCGGCAGTGCGGCGCTATTTGGCGGAATTTTTAAGCGATCCACGCTTGGATCCTGGTGTGCCGCGCTGGCTGTGGCGCGTGATTTTACACGGCATTATTCTGCGCACGCGCCCACGCAAGACCGCTGCGTTGTACCAAAAAATCTGGCGAGAAGACGGCTCGCCCTTGCTGTGCATTGCCCGCGCGCAGCAACAGGCTTTGCAAGCGTTGTTCACTGCTGCCACCACGCCGGGTCAGCCGCCGATCATCGTAGAATTGGCAATGCGCTATGGCGAACCTGACATTGCTGGCGCATTGCGCCGCTTACGCGCATCTGGCGCGGGCCGCGTGTTGGTGCTGCCACTGTATCCACAATACGCTTCTGCCACCACAGCCACAGCCTTGGATGCGGTATATGCAGAACTGCGGCACTGGCGTTGGCAACCGGAGCTGCGCGTGATCAGCCATTACCACGATTTTCCGCCCTATATCAACGCGCTGGCAGCGTCGATCCGCGCGCATTGGCAGCAACACGGCCAACCTGACCGATTGCTGTTTTCTTTTCATGGCATCCCGCGTCGGGTGTGGTTGGCAGGCGATCCTTATGCCTGCCTGTGCCAAAAAACCGCGCGTTTGACTGCGGAAACTCTGGGGCTGGATGCCAGCCGTTGGCAGGTGGTATTTCAATCGCGCTTTGGCCGCGAAGAGTGGTTGACGCCTTACACTGATCTCACGCTCCGCGACCTTGGCGCGCAAGGCGTCGCGCGGGTGGATGTGATTTGCCCTGGTTTTGCTGCCGATTGCCTGGAAACGCTGGAGGAAATTGCCCATACCAATCGCACGATTTTTCTACAAGCGGGTGGTCAAGTCTTCCATTACATTCCCGCGCTCAACACCCAACCCGCGCATATGCAAGCCTTATTCGCCCTAGCGCAACAGCATATGCAAGGCTGGCCCGGGGATTACACCAATTAAATTATGGCGGAATCTTTTTCAGCCGCCGCCACAACGATACCCGATCTATGCCCATGGTTTGCGCGGCCACCGTTTGATTGCCATGGGTTTCTTTTAACACCCAGCGGATATAGTCGTTTTCAATTTCTTCCAGCGTCGGGATATGGCCGTCTTTCTTGCGGAACGTGCGCACACTGGTTTCCAGCAAATCATCGGAAAGCTGGGCCACGCCCAGGCTGTTGCCAACACTGATCGCTACACCGCGCTCAATGATGTTCTCCAATTCCCGCACATTGCCCGGAAAGTCATAATTTTTCAATAATTCCAGCGCATCTGGAGTGATTTCGCTCACTGCCCGGCGCATCAACGCTGCGTGTTTTTGCAAAAAATAATTCGCCAATAGTGGAATATCTCCGCGTCGTTCAGCCAGCGGCGGGATGTGCAGGTTGACCACGTTCAGGCGGTAATACAAATCCTGGCGAAACGCGCCGTCCTGCACGGCCTGGCGGATGTCGCGGTTGGTCGCAGCAATGAAGCGCGCATCCACTTTGATCGGCTGCGTGCCACCTAAACGCAACACTTCGCGTTCCTGTATCACCCGTAGCAGCTTGACTTGCATGGAGGGCGGCATTTCGGTGATCTCGTCGAGAAATAGAGTGCCGCCAGCCACAGTTTCCAGCAGGCCAGGCTTAGCAATGTGCGCGCCAGTGAAAGCGCCTTTTTCATGGCCGAACAGTTCGTTGGTCAGCAATTCTTCGCCAAATGCCCCGCAATTAACTGCTAAATAGGTGTTGTTACGGCGATTGCTGGCATGGTGCAGATATTTGGCAAACAGTTCCTTGCCTGTGCCGCTTTCCCCGCTTAATAGCACATTGCAATCAGTAGGCGCGATTTGTTGTGCGGTTTCGAGCAGATGGCGCATTTCCGGGTGTTGGGTAATAATTTTGACTTTTCCCTGATACTTTTCGATTTCATCGCGTAACGCCTGATTTTCGCGCCGCAACTGTACTTTGCCCAGCGCCTCGGCCACAACTTTGCGCACGTCGTCTAGGCGGAAAGGTTTGGCAATGTAATAAAACGCGCCTTGTTTCATCAACTCAACAGCGGATTCCAAAGTCGCAAAGCCGGTGATGATGATGACTTCGGTGCCCGGGTACAGTTCACGGCAGCGGCGCAAAATCTGCAAACCATCCACTTTTTCCATGCGCAGGTCAGTCAGCACCACGTCGAATGGCTGTTCTTCTAACGCGGCCAGTGCATTCGCCCCGCTTTGCGTAGCAACCGTTTGATATCCTTCTTTTTTCATAACGTGTTCCAGGTTGCGCAGGGCAACCCGTTCGTCGTCCACCAATAACAAACGGCCTTGAGACATGTTCTTTATCCGTGAATTGGCTCACCGCCGCGCACAGCGGATTGTTGCGCGTGGTTGAGCAGTTCTTGCGCGTGTTGCAGCGTAGTGGCGGTGATGTCACGCCCGCCCAACATGCGGGCGATCTCCTCGACCTGCTCTTGCGCAGACAGCAGGCGCAGTTCGCTGTATGCCTTGGTGTCAGTGCTGATTTTGGATACTCGCAGGTGATGATGGCCGTGAACCGCCACTTGCGGTAAATGGGTAATGCACAACACTTGGCGGTCTTTGGCCAATTGCGCTAACTTTTGGCCAATAATTTCCGCCACCCGTCCGCCCACGCCCACATCCACTTCGTCAAAAATCAGCGTTTCTACGCCGCTTTGTTGGGCAGCAATGACTTGAATGGCTAAGCTGATGCGCGATAATTCACCACCTGAGGCCACTTTATGCAGCGGGCCAGGGGCTTGGCCTGGATTGGCGGTGACTTGAAATTCAATGTGATCTGTGCCGGTGGGGGAAGGTGCGGCATCGGCGTGGTGGTTGATTGCCACCACGAAGTGGCCTTTAGGCATACCCAATTCACGAATGTTGGCAGTAACTTGCGCGCCAACCTGTTGTGCTGTGGCCACGCGCTGGTGCGAAAGTGCAGCCGCTGTAGCGCGGTAAGTGTGTAGCGCTGCGAGCAATTCCTGCTCTAGCGCGGCGGCGCGTTCCTCGAAATTTTCCAGCGCATGCAAGCGTTGCTGCAAACGTTCGAGCAGGGCAGGCAGTTCTTCAATGCGCACTTGGTGTTTGCGCGCGGCGTCTTGCAATACCGCGATGCGGTTTTCTAAGTCACGCAGGCGCTGGGGATCGATTTCTAGGGCGGTGAGGTAACGGCGCAGTTCTTCAGCCGTTTCGCTGGTTTGGATCAAAGCGCTGTCTAGCAGTTCGCGCATGGGCGTAAGCTTGTGGTCATGCGCCAGCACGCTGTCCAATTCCCGCCCCGCCGTGCGCAGGGCGCTGGCTGCTGACATGCCATCCTCGTGATCGAGTAAATCGCACACGCGCTGGCCAGTTTCCAGCAATTGCGCGGCATGGGCCAGGCGGCGGTGTTCGCTGTCTAATTCTGCCAAGCCGCTTGGTTCGGGCCGCAAGGCTTCGAGTTCTTGTGCCTGATAACGCAGCAGTTGAATTTGCTGTTGGCGTTCGGCCACGTCGCCACCCATGCCGGCCAGCGCGTGATGCAGCTCGCGCCAGCGCGCGTAGGCGACGCGGGTGTGCTCCAGAGGTGTGGTGTCTGGGGCTAAATTGTCCAATAATTGGCGTTGGGTTTCCGGCTTGAGCAGCGATTGATGGGCGTGTTGGCTGTGAATATCCACCAAATTTTCAGCCAATTCGCGCAAGGCTTGTACTGTGGCCATGCGGCCATTGAGATAGCAGCGCGACCGCCCGCTGGCAGTAACTACCCGTCGCGCAACGCATTCCTCGTCTGCGCTACTAACAAAATCATTGGCTTGCAACCATGCGGCCACCGCTGGCGTGACATCAAACGCCGCGCTGACTTCGGCCTGTTCGCGGCCATGGCGCACCATGCTGCTATCCGCACGTTCGCCCAATACCAGGCCAAGCGCGTCCACCAGGATGGATTTGCCCGCGCCGGTTTCGCCCGTCAAAATGGTCAGGCCGCTGGAAAATTCGAGTTCCAGCCGTTCTACCAATACGAAATCCTTAATCGAAAGCGCGTATAACACGTTAAGCGAGTTTTCCCCAGTTGAGTTTAGTGCGGAGTGTGGCGTAATAATCATGCGCTGGCGGATGCACCAGCTCGATGATTGCCCCTTTGCGTATATGCACACAGTCCTCGGGTTGCAAGGTTTGACAAACTTCGCCGTCACAAGAAAGTTGTGCTTCCACCAGGCGGTCGGCATGGATAATGACGCAAACGCAACTGTCGCCGTCAATGACCAAGGGACGGTTGCTGAGGGTGTGCGGACAAATGGAAATCAGTAGCAATATGTTTAATGCAGGATGCAAAATCGGGCCGCCACAGGACAGTGCGTAGGCAGTGGAGCCGGTAGGCGTGGAGATAATCAGGCCGTCTGCCCGTTGGCTGCACACCGCACGATCGTTCACTTGCGTGGTGAAGCTGAACATGCGTGAGGTATTCCATTTGTGAATCACTACGTCATTCAGTGCGTTGGATTTGGCGATCACGCGCTCACCACGCTGTACTTCTACATCCAGCAAAAAGCGTTTTTCCCGTGTGTAATGGCCTGCCAGAATTTCGTCCAAATGGCAGCGCATGGCTTCTGGCGTGATGTCGGTTAAAAATCCTAGACGGCCCAGCTTGATGCCTAGCAATAAGATAGGATAGCGCGCCAGGCTGCGCGCGGCTTGCAACAGCGTGCCGTCGCCGCCAATGACTATGGCCAGTTCGCATTGCGTGCCAATGGTTTCTAAGCTGGCACACGGCAAGTGTAATTCTGGATGTGCGGCAGCGGCCTGTTCTTCTAGGTACAGCGCCAGTCCGCGCTGGCGCAAGTAATCCACCAATTCTGCCAAGGTGGCGCGCACCCGACCGTCCTGAGTTTTGGTGATAAGGCCAATGCAGGTAACTTTCACAGTGATTCGCCTATGGAAAAAGGCGGAAAGGATAACGCAACAGGATGACGATAGCTTGGCGTGATAAAAAAACTGCGCCACCGGCACAAGGCGCGCCGGTGGGATTGGAGGATTATGGGCGTGGTTGCTCAAGCAAAGGGAGGATGGCTTCACGCTGCTTTTGACGCGCCATGTCAGCCGCAGTTTGGCCTGCCACATTTTTCAAGCCGCGATCTGCGCCATATTGCAACAGCAGGGTAATGATTTCACCATGACCCAGCGCCGCCGCTTCCATCAGGGGCGTAATGCCGTCCAGGTCTTGTGCGTTGCCATTGGCCTTGTGGTCTAACAACAATTTGGCCACAGCAGCATTGTTGTTTTCTGCGGCCCAAGTCAGCGCTGTTGCACCAGATTTGTCGCGCGCATTCGCATCCGCACCTTTTTCCAGCAACAATTTGACGGCATCCATCATTCCTTTGTCGGCAGCCATCATCAACGGGGTCATGCCATGTTTGTTTTTGGTATCCATCGGCACGTTGTGGCGCAGCAATACCTTCATGGCTTCCAGTTGATTTTTGTCAACTGCGCCATGTAACGCGGTTTCGCCATTGCGATCAGAAGCATTGACATCCGCACCGAACATCAGGAGTTGTTCCACCACCAAATGATGACCTTGGCGCGCGGCAATCATGAGTGCGTCCCAGCCTGCGCGGGTACGATCATGCACGTTCGCCCCCATTTCAACCAACATGGCGGAAATGTCAGAATGACCAAATTCCGCCGCGAACGTCAGCGGCGTGCAACTGGCCACAGTGCGGGCATTAATATCAGCACCATTGGAGATGAGAATCACCGCCGCTTCGGTGCTACCGCCTTCCACCGCCAGCATCAGCGGTGTTTTGCCAAATTGATTGGCACCATTGACTTGCGCGCCCTGGGTTAATAACTTGCGCATTAAATCCGTATCATTGATCAACGCGGCTTCGCGCAGGTGCTGATTAAGACTTTCTTGGTTTTGTCCAGCAGGTGGCGCAGGCTCAGCAGGGGGTTGCGCCCAGCCTGGCATGGTGGCTAGCAACATGGATAACAGAAGGAACCATTTGATTTTCATAAGCAATCCTTAAAAAGTAAACAAGGTGAAGCCCCGCGCGTGGCTCAAGCGCCGTGGCAAACCCAGGCATGGCTTATGGATAACGCGCGTGGCAAACGCGCGGGATGCGCCAACCAGGTTGTGTGCCGCGCAGGGTTGCAGCGAAATACTCGCTAGGTTTTAATACGGAAAACTATACCATGCGCGGCGACAAACTGACACCGCCGCGCAACAGGCCATTTACCCTTCTTTGGGGGGCGCACCAGCGCCATCGCCGCTGCCAGGCGCGCCATCTTTCGGCGCTTCAACGCCTTCCGGCTCTTCAGGCAGTTTGTGCGCAATGCCCTTGTGGCAGTCAATACAGGTTTCGCCACGATCCACTGCACGGTCATGTTTTTTTCTGGCGAAACTGTCTTGCTCGCTTAAATCCATGTGTGCAAAGGAATGACAGGTTTTGCATTCGCGCGAATCAGTTTTTTTCATTTTTTCCCAGACGCGGTTGGCCATTTCCCAACGGTGCGCCTCAAATTTTTCCGGCGTACTCACCGTGCCCATGATTTCATGGTAAACGTCCTTAGCTGCAAAAATTTTAGCCTGCATTTTAGGAAGAAATTCTTTCGGCACATGGCAGTCTGCACAGCCTGCGTGTACTCCAGATGCGCTAGACCAATGCACGGTTTTTTCCAGCTCCACCAGGTTGGTTTTCATGGTATGGCAGGAGGTGCAAAATTCCGTGGTGTTTGTGTAATGTAAGGCTACGTTAAAAACTCCAGCGAAAACAATGCCAGCGCCAAAAATCAATAGGACGAGGATAATCATTTTCCACGGAATTTTTCTTTTTGCGGTGGGTTGTGCAGTACTGTTTGTGCTCACGAAACATATCTCCTTAAGTCAAAACTATAGTATGGCTCCAACCCGCTTAAGTATGCCATGCTGCGGAGGGAGCAGGTTAACAGTTTGTACATCTGCCAGCCCGCCTCCGGGCGGGCTGGGGTATGGCATTATTTAGCCGCTGGCGGTGCCGGTGGTGCGGGGAAAGTAGGCGGCGGCAACAACGGCTGACCAAAAGGGTCTGGCGGCGCTGGGAAGTCATTAAAACCAGGTGGCGCAGGTGGCGGCTCATTAACGCCAACAAAAGGCGAAGCAAAGGGATCGTTGGTAATCGGCGATTCGATAACAGAACGGAAGTCTTTGCGAAAATCAGGATTCCACCATTGGTTGGATTCAGCCACCATGGCAGGATCGGGTTTTAGCCTTGACGCATAGTCAATCACCGCGTTGATATCGCGGCCTGAAAAGCGGTGGATTTGTTTGACCATGGTGACGTCAGCGTTTCTGCGTTTGCCACTTTGAATCCACAGCATTTGGCGGAGCAAATAGTGATAATCTTGGCCTTGAATCCGTGGATACGCATCCGCGTTGCTGCCTTCGCCATTGGCTTTATGGCACTCCACGCAATTCTCTTTATATAATCTTTCGCCATGCTGCAAATCCATGCCCGAACCCTTGCTATTATTGGGGTTCATTTTTAACCGTGAAATATAGGCGGCTACGTCTACAATCGCTTGCTCATTCGGCAAAATGTTGGGCTGGGTAAATGGGTACATGGTAGGATTGTCGCGGTTGCCGCTACGAATGTCATGCAATTGTTTTACAATGACATTAGGGTGTTGACCAGCGACTTGTGGGTACCGTCCAGAAGGGGTGCCCCAGCCTAATGGCGAGTGGCAAACCGCACAAGTTTCATACGTTTTGCGACCATACTCCAAATTGGCCGTGTATTCCTTATCTCCCACCTTTACGACGATGGGTAAGGCTGGATTTGCCGCTTGCGCGGGTGCTGGCTGAGCCGTCGGCGTGTGTAAGGGCGGGGCAAGTGGCGGCATTTGCTGGGCTGCCGCCATGTGCCCGCTGGACAAGCTCAAGGTTACGATAACCAGTGCTGGAATCGTTGTTATATTCATGCTTCCTCCAAACATTAAGTGTGCAGGTTATGTGTTTGCTTAGAAAAAACGGGACATAAAGCCCCGTTTTTCATTCTTGCCGCAATAACGCGCGCTAGCTGAACATGTCGTGGGTAATGTTCTTAAACCAGCTATGCGCAAAAATAACTTCGCGTTTAAGGTCTTCAGCAGAAGCGGTTTCTGGCGTTAACCCGCCTGAGTCCTTGACAGGCTCAATGCTGTTTTCTTCCTTGCTGTAACGGTATACTCCAGCCACAGAGATGCCATAATCTTTACCTATGATGCTATAGCAAGTATTGACGTAGGCAGGCTCGACCATTTCCTTGCCGTTGAGCGCTGCGACCACTGCTGCTGCACAAACTTTCGCCTGTGAATTGGCAGAATAAGCGGACTTGGGCATTTTGGTAGCCACAGCAGCATCGCCAATGACATACACGCCAGGTACTTTGCTGGATTCAAAGGTTCTCTTGTTCACTGGACACCAGTCGCCTTCCACCAAGCCCATATCAAAGGCCACCTTACCGGCTTTTTGTGGTGGAATTACATTGATGACATCGCCCTTGTGCGCATCTTCCAAATCACCCGCATACACCGTCATTTCTTTGGCGTCCACGCGAACCAGTTTGCCTTGTTTGGAAGGGGGCAGCCAGGTGATCATGCTGTTTTCAGTGCCATAACCATACAGCGCTGTCCAACCTTTAATAAACAAACCTTGCTTGGCGAATTTTTCCTTCTCATCAAGAATCAAAATTTTGGATTTGGGCTTATTCGCTTTCAAATAATGCGCAATTTGGCTGGCGCGTTCATACGGCCCAGGCGGGCAACGGAACGGATCGTTCGGTGCGCAAATAATAACCGTGCCGCCATCTTTCATTTCTTCTAACTGCTTGCGCAGCAACGCGGTTTGTGGGCCAGCCTTCCAAGCGTGAGGCAGGATTTCGCTGGCCGCCTCATCGTAGCCAGGAATGGCGTCGAATTTGAAGTCAACCCCTGGCGCAACCACAAGATGATCATAATCCAGCGCTTCACTGCCCATCAGCACTTTCTTTTTGGCTGCATCCAAACCGGTCACTTCACCATGCACGATTTTTACGCCGTGCTTGGCCAAACCGTCATAGCCGAATTCTATAGAATCCAGTGTACGGTCTCCTGCCAGTACTTCATTGCTCATGAAGCAGGTGTGGTAAGATTTATTTTTTTCCACTAAGGTAACTTCAATGGTGGAATCCATCATACGCAAATATTTAGCCGTAGTAGCACCACCAGAGCCGCCGCCAACTACCACCACTTTTTTAGCGCCAGCACCCATGGCAATATGGGGGAAACCAACAACGCCTGCGACCGCCGCAACACCCGCGCCCAACTTAATAAAATCTCTACGATTATATTGTGCCATCTTTATCTTCTCCTTTATTTCTGGCTGCCGTAGAAATGAACCAGATTTTCAATGCTACCTTCGCCTTTTTCACTCATCATTTCTTTCACACGGGTAGCCATTTTCTTAGGCATTGGCCGCGCTTCTGAATGAAAATCAGCAAATTGGAATTGTAAATAAGGCATCCATTGGCCCGCAATCACGCTGGAGCCGTCTTCATCTTTCTTGCCGCCATCTTCATGGCATTTTTCGCAGTATTTTTCATGCAATTTAGCGCCTGCACTCGCTTTGGCGGCATCATGCTCCTGCGCCACACGATTGAATTCCTTACCCGCGAAAAATTCAGCCATGCTGTTGAGTTCTTCTTCGCTATACCCCTTGGCAATACGGGCCATAACGGTGGAAGGACGTTCGCCTTTTTGGTAGGCTTTCATGGATTCCACAAAAGTTTCTTTGCTCATACCGGCGATGGTAGGCGTAGCTGGCCCTTGGCTGGAACCGTCCGTGCCGTGGCAACCAGCGCAGGTGTACCCTAGCATGACGCTTCTCTCATCTGCCATTGCAGGGCCAGACGTGCCCCCAGCGATTAACAAAGCCGCCACAAGGGCTTTGGTCTTGAACTGCATACTGCCTCCTTGTTTTCTATTAATAAAGTAGTATATTCATTACATTGAAAAGAAAAATCCAATTATGCTCGGCAAAACGGCCTTTGCTCAATCCCTAGCAATTCTTTTGCCAGCAGCAAAATGCACGATTCCGTCTACAAATCTAGTATAACCGCCTATTCTGGCGATTTACAAGCATTGCGCCCGCAAGGCCAAAACACAAAAAATCATAAACAAAAATAAAAGCAAAAACAAATTGTTGCGTACATTAGTATTTTATAATATACTTATTTTTTAATATACGCGAGCACCATGAAATTTTGTAATCCACAGGCGCGTATTCAATTCCCGAGCTTAG
>DYPE01000055.1 GCA_020720085.1 Dichelobacter nodosus
GGGATAGCGGGTGGGTCTGGCGGGCCTGCACGCGCACGGGCACAATGCTGTGGTTCATCGCTTCTGGTGCAATTACCAATTGCCATTCGTTATACCCTGGCACCACAGGGGGTTCCAGCGGGTAGGTGCTGTCGCCCAGCCATACTTGCAATTGATTGGTGTAATCCCGCCAATCGGGCGGCACATAGGCCCGCAGCACAAAGGGCTGCTGATTGTCCGTCTGTGGCATGGCCAAGCGGCCCGAAGCAAAATCGCTCATCCATAAATCCTGATCCACACCCAGCAGTTGGCCTGCTTGTATGGCCGCCTTATCGATAAATTTTGGTGCGGTCATGCCCTGTAGTGTGCGGTTGAGGCGCACAAGGGCGGGCGCATAGGGTTTGGGTTGATTGTCCCAGGTGAATATGCCGTTTTCTTGCAGGCTTTGATAAAAATACACATCTGCCAGCAGCACGGGCTGGCCGTGGTTTTCGATCCAAACTGCGTCATTCCAGGTGAATGGAATGTCGCGCAGTGTCAGCTCGCGCCATGTGGTTGTTTCTGGCGGCACGACGATGGTCCATTGATAATTAAATCCGCCTGCGCCGCCTTCGGCGTGCCGCCAAATGCCCAGCGTGAGCGTGGCCGCGCCTGGGCTGGCCAATTGATAGCGCAGGCGCAGAGTAAATGGCCAATCTTCCGGCATTGGCGCGTTCTCGCACAGCAACTCCTTGCCTTGCGTACAATCCAGCACGGCTTGCGTGATGCGTCCGCCATCCGCGAGTTGCACAGCGGGCTGGCCCTCGATCCAAACGCGGCGCGCGTGGCGCAGATCCCATCCCCTGGTGGAGCGGGCAAACCGGCCATTTTTAAGAATATTTCTTGGTAAATCACGGATAGTCCATAGGCCGTAGCCTTGTGTGTGGCTGTATAGCAACGGCGCAGATTGCTCTAAAAATTTTGCGATTTCATGTGGTTGTATGGTGGTATTGTGCTCATGGCTCGGCGTATTGTCGGTAAAATTAAATTGATCCACCAGCAATTCGTTGCGCGTATGGCGGCTAATATGCGTGAGCAAACGGTGCAAACCTGCCAATGCGGTGGCGGCGTCGATGTCGTTGTGTTGATTTTTCGCACCCCACGCGGGTGCGTAATACACCACGGTGCGCTCCCGTTGGATTTGTGCAGTGGGATGGGCAGGGTTGGGCGCGTTAAACGTGGCCGTGTGGCAGGCATACGCACTGTCTTGCGCGCTTAGCGCGCGCACGGTTTCGCAATCCACCCGCGCTTCCAACGCCAAGCTGGGAAAAGCCGTGCGCGAGCGGCGCACCAATTCCAGCAGAAAATATTGCCAAAATTCAATGAATAGCGAAATGGCAGCGTCCTGACAATGCGGCACAGGCACTTGCTCGAATTGCTGAAATGGCTGACCATATGCCTTGGCTACAGCCGCCAATGAATACTTTTGTTGTAAATACGCCTGGTAACCCAGGGGGCCGGCCAGGCTCAGGCGGGTAGCTGGTTTGGGCGGGCAGGCTTTTAGCAGATAAAAGTCTTCCCAACTGATAAAAGCGCCCAAACAAGCCGGATTTTTGCCAGCCACGCGGTGCATTTCATGCAGATACGCCAACCAAGCGGTGTGCATCGTCGCGTCCGCCAGGACAATGCCTTGGCGCACAAGTCCCGAGGGTTGCGCCTCCACGCCATACTCGTGTAAATATCCCAACCGCAGCAAATAGTGCATACCACGCTGTTGTACGCTATGCGTAATTTCTTGCAATAATTGTAAATATTCCAAATTAAACTGAATGGGGTGAATGGCGGGCTGAAAGCCAGCCCAAGGAACCACCAAAATGACGGTGTTGAACCCCGCCTGTTGAATAAAATCCAGCTCTGGCGCAATTTCGGCGGGCAGTACATGGCTCCAAAAATCCGGTGCCCAGGTGCGGCAAAAAAAATGGGTGGCAAGAATTGGCGTTGCTGAGCGCATGGTGCTAGCTGTCCTTTAGGAAGATTGGGTAGACGATAGCCTTATCGTGCGTAAATAGGCACGGTAATCCTGCTGACAAGGCCGAAAATCGGGAAAAGACTAAAAGCCTGGCGATTCTGTGCGATAATAGCATCTTCAGAATAGAAATGGGCGGGGTAGCGCCCAGACGCATCGCACGCAACGCTATTCTGGCTTTTCGTGTAAGCCCAGGCACGAAAAAACATGGAAAAACATGGATAGCAAGCCAATGCGCGCCCCGGCACAGGGGGCATGACCAAAGCCTGCCATCCCGGCCCTTACCCACTGGAGTGACAACGTTGGGAGCCATGACACTCGTGTACCCCATTGCCATCCATCGCACCTGCGTTTTGCTATTTTGTTTGATTAGCTTGGGCGCACCCGCATCCTCAGTCGAGCTGCGCGTGGGCGTACCCAACGATCCCCCGGTAGCATTTGTAGATAGCGCGGGCGATTTTCGTGGTATTTACGTAGAAACACTAGACCAAATCGCGCAACTGGAACGATGGAAGCTCCTATTTGAGTCGGTCACGCTGGTTGAAGGCGTGGCTAAGCTGCAAAAAGGTCACTTGGATTTGCTCATCCATCCACCAAGCGGCCACGAAAATGCCTTCAGCTTCACGCGCGAATCCCCGGTGATGGAATGGGGTGTGATCATCGCCCGCCCGCAAAGCGCCATTGTGCGTTTTTCCGATTTACGCGGCCACCGCGTGGCTGTGCCAGAAAATAGCGCGCAAAGCACAGCCTTTTTAAAGTGGCGTGAGCAAGCCCTGCCCAACTGCCATATTCTCATGGTAAAAACGCAACAGGAGGCCATTGCGGCGGTGACCAGCCAAAGCGCGGATGCAGCGGTGGTGAGCAATTTGGCGCTGGCAGCGCAGGATGGCACGCCACAATGGGTGACAACGCCGATTGTGCTGAACCCTATGGATGTCTTGATTGCATCGCCACGCGGACTGCACGAAGACACGCTGCAACGTATTGATGAAGTTCTCGCCGAATGGAAGCAACAACCCGACTCATTTTTACAGCAAACCCTGGTGCGCTGGTTGCCGCCACGCCCAGAACCTCCGCTTGCTGTTGGCGTTCCTCCCTGGCCGCTTTGGATTGCGGCGGGCCTAGTGATGGGCTTGGTGGTCGTGTTGATCGGCCTGCTCATTGCCATACGGCGCGCCTATTTTTGTCAGCCCTCCATAGATGGCAAGCTGTTGGAAGAACTACGGCGCAGTGAGCAACGCTACCGCAATTTTGTGGAAAGCATCCCGTTTGGTTTACTCGAAACGGATCCCGAAGGCAATATTTTGTTTGCCAATGCTATGGAACACCAAATTTGCCGTTACCGCCAGGGCGAATTGCCGGGTAAGAACATTTTGGACATGGCTTCCTCTCTGATGGAAAAGGAAAAATTGCACGTCTATTTGCGCCGCATGATCAGCGGCCAGACCAAACCTGACCCGTGTTATACCAGCCTTATCCGCCAAGATGGCATCCGCGTGGACATCCGCTACGAATGGTCGATCAAGCGCGCGCCGCAAGGCGAGGCCATTGGCCTGTACGCGCTGGTGACCGACGTCACGGAAACTATTTTGCTCAAAGACAAAATCATTACACAACAAAAAGATTTGAAACGCACCGCTGACCAGCGCGCCAACGAATTGATGGAAGCGTACAATGACTTGCTCATGGCTGGCGCGGTGTTTGACAACACTTCAGAAGCCATTTTGGTGATGGCGCTGGACAGCCAATTGAAAACCGTGAACCCAGCCTTTTCCAAGATGACGGGCTATGCTGAAGAAGAAATTACTGGCGAAAAATTGGCAATGCTCAGCTCCAAAAAACAGCCACCCGCGTTTTTTGAAAAACTATGGAAAACCCTGGAAAAACAAGGACACTGGCAAGGCGAAATCTGGCCGCGCAAACAAAGCGGCGAAATATTTGCCGCTTGGCTAACCATCAACGCGGTACGCGACGCGCATGAACAGGTGACGCAATATGTAGCGCTGCTCAGCGACATTACCCGGCGCAAACAATATGAACAACAAATTTGGCGGCAAGCCAATTTTGATGCGCTAACCGGCCTGCCCAACCGCAATTTGTTTTATCAGCGTTTAGGCCAGGCGGTCAGCGCAGGCGAGCGCGAACACCACATGCTGGCGGTGATGTTTATTGACTTGGATAAATTCAAAAACGTCAACGACACGTTAGGTCACGACGCGGGCGATGAATTGCTGAAAGCCGCCACCCGCCGCATTGCTTCTTGTGTGGAAAAAAATGACACTGTGGCGCGCATGGGGGGCGACGAATTTACCGTAATCCTACCTAAAATCACCACAGTGCGCCGTGCCGCGCTGATAGCGGGGGGGATTTTGGAGGAGCTGAACCGGCCTTTTGACATTTTGGGCAATTCGGTGGAAATTTCTGGCTCCATCGGCATTGTGATTTACCCGCATGACGGCAAAGACCTTACCACCTTGCTCAAGCACGCTGATATTGCCATGTACCACATCAAAGAAAGTGGACGCAATGGCTTTTCCTTTTACGGCGAAATGAATCCTCCTGCCAATGAGCCTCATGCGATTCCCCAATAGCAGCGCAGCACGCATCAGGCGATTTTTGTCAAAGAAAATAGCTGTCTCTTGATTGCGAAAAACGTACATAGCGCGTTATGCTCGCTTTGCGCGCCGAGTCGGCAATTCAACATTTGGCACATTCGGGTACTTTCTTTGCCGGCAATCGCCTAAACAAACAACTGGAGATGGTCATGCAAGTTTCCTTACAGCAGCTTACCGTTCCACCAGGGCACTACGTACGCTTACACGGCATTGGCTGGCCCGCGTTTGAACAAATTCTAACGGAATTGGGCCAACACCGTGGACAGCGTTTGGCATATGATCAAGGGGAATTGGAAATCATGAGTCCATTGCTGGAGCATGAAGATGACAAGGAAATACTCGGCGATTTGATCAAAATTTTATTGGAAGAACAAAACCGCGAGTTTCTCAGTGCTGGCTCCAGCACCTTCAAAAATGACCAAATGCAGCGCGGCATCGAGCCGGATCAATGTTTCTACATCCGTCACGAGCCGCAGGTACGTGGCAAAAAATGCCTGGAAATGGGCGTAGAACCGCCGCCGGATTTGGCAATTGAAATCGACATTCATTCCCACAGTCAATTGCCGATTTATGAAGCGCTGGGCGTGCCTGAACTGTGGCGTTTTGATGGCGAGCGCTTGCATATCTATGTGTTGCAACAAGGCGGTTACCATACTCTTAAAGAAAGCCGAGAATTCCCTGGCTTGGCAGTGGTGGAGGCCATTCCACGCTATTTACGCCAAAGCAAAATCGAAGGCCGCACCACCGCCATGCGCGCCTTTCGGCGTTGGGCGCGGGACGGTCTTGCCGCGTGCGGGGTATAAAATGGCCATGCAAATTTCCTTACAGCAGCTTACTGTTCCACCAGGGCACTACGTACGCTTACACGGCATTGGCTGGCCCGCGTTTGAACAAATTCTAACGGAATTGGGCCAACACCGTGGACAGCGTTTGGCATATGATCAAGGGGAATTGGAAATCATGAGTCCATTGCTGGAGCATGAAGATGACAAGGAAATACTCGGCGATTTGATCAAAATTTTATTGGAAGAACAAAACCGCGAGTTTCTCAGTGCTGGCTCCAGCACCTTCAAAAATGACCAAATGCAGCGCGGCATCGAGCCGGATCAATGTTTCTACATCCGTCACGAGCCGCAGGTACGTGGCAAAAAATGCCTGGAAATGGGCGTAGAACCGCCGCCGGATTTGGCAATTGAAATCGACATTCATTCCCACAGTCAATTGCCGATTTATGAAGCGCTGGGCGTGCCTGAACTGTGGCGTTTTGATGGCGAGCGCTTGCATATCTATGTGTTGCAACAAGGCGGTTACCATACTCTTGAAGAAAGTCCAGAATTTCCTGGCTTAGCACTGGTGGAGGTTATCCCTCGCTATTTACGGCAAAGCAAAATCGAAGGCCGTAACGCCACCATGCGCGCCTTCCGGCGTTGGGTAAAGGAATGCCTTGCAGCGGCGCACGGATAATTTTTATCCCAGCCTGCTAGAAATTTGGTAGCCAGGGCATGGATGGTTTACCATGTCACTGTTCCCAGCCTGGCTGGGTGGATTTTGTCTGAAGACTCAAATAAAGGAGCAATTATGAAACAATATACTTTAGTAGCAATGGCTTGTGTTTGTTGGGCACTCATCGCCCCAGTCTTTGCAGCGGATGCGTTGGACAGCCTGCGCCAGTCCTTGGCGCTGGAGATGAAAGATGCGGGTTTACAGGACAATTATGCGGCCATTGCCAAGTTAGAAGAAGACACGGAAAACGGCGGTTACCGCGTGAATGTTGGCACTTTGGTCTTTTATATCAGCAAAGACGGTTTGGTCATGCGCGGCAATGTGCTCTCCCTGCCCGAATACCAAAAAGCCGATGAGGAAAAGCGCGCTGACCTGCGCGAGGCATTATTAAAACGCATCAATTTTGATAAAGCCATTGAATTTAAGCCCGTTGGCAAAACCTGCTATACCATCGCCGTGTTCATGGACGCCAGTTGTCCGTTCTGCGCCAAACTGCACCAGGAAATCCCAGCGCTCAACCAAGCGGGCGTGTTGGTGCGTTATTTGGCCTATCCCAAGGACGGTCTGGCAAGCGAAGGCGCTAAACTTACCGAATCCATGTGGTGCGCGGACAAACCACAAGAAGCGGCCAACGCAGTGTGGAACGATAAAGAAATTCCTGCCAAAACTTGCGCCGACTCACCGCTTACTGCCCATTTTACCCTAGGCGAAAGTCTGGATTTCCCGGGCACGCCGACCATTTTGTTTAGCAATGGCGAAATGTCCACAGGCACCTTCTCCGCGAAGGAATTGCTGGCGTATCTTGCCAACGAACCTTCTGCCTGCCAATAACCCGCGCGGCTTGCCGCCCATGCCTTCAGGAGCCATGACATGCACCCCATGCTGACCATCGCAGTGCGCGCTGCCCGCCGTGCGGGCGACATTATGTTGCGCGGTGCGACGAATCTCGAACATTTGCAGGTGCATGAAAAATCACCTAAAGATTATGTGAGCGAGATTGACCAGCGTTGCGAAGAAGCCATTGTTGAAACCTTATTGCGCGCATATCCCAACCACGCCATTTTGGGCGAGGAAGGCGGCGCGCAAGGGCACAATGATGACTTTCAATGGATTATCGATCCACTCGACGGCACCACCAATTTTCTGCACGGTATGCCGCAGTTCGCAGTATCCATCGCCCTGCGCCAGCAAGGACAGATTGAATTGGGCGTGGTATTCGACCCTATGTTGGACGAATTATTTACTGCCCAGCGTGGCGGCGGCGCATATCTGAACAACCGCCGCATCCGCGTCAGCCGCCAGACGCAGTTATATGGCGCATTGCTAGGCACAGGATTTCCTTACCGTGAACTGGATTTCATGGAACAATACTTCAACATCCTGCGCGAGCTGATTCCGCAGGCGGCGGGCATCCGCCGTCCTGGCTCAGCGGCGCTGGACTTGGCGTACACTGCTGCTGGGCGTTACGATGGCTTTTGGGAATTCCGCCTCAAACCGTGGGACATCGCGGCGGGCGCGTTGTTGGTGCGCGAAGCGGGTGGTCTGGTGAGTGATCACGAGGGCAAAGACCTCTTCTTAGACAATGGCAACATTGTGGCTGGCACGTTCAAAGTACATGGCGCGTTGTTGCAAGTGGTGCAAGCACATTATCTTTCCGATAAAAAATAAACGGATTCGCCAAGGGAGGCGATTATGCCAAATCAATTGCTCAGCGTATCCCGCGCCGCCCGTTTGGCGGGCATGTCGCGCGCGGCTTTGCAGAAAGAAATTCATCACGGCAAATTAGCCACGTTTGAAGGCAAAGTGTTGCTCACAGACCTGCTGCGTATGCACCCTGAAGCGCAGGTGGAAGATGACACCATGCTGGAAAAAGTGGAGTGGATTAAGGCACATGCCAAGCCATCGCGCAACCGCGACAAAGAATATATTCCTGTGCCTGAAGTGCTGAAAACACGCCTGACGGCCCTGTCGCGGGATCTCATCGCCAGCCGCAACCAACTCAAACATGCCAACCAAACGCTGACGGAATTGCGCGAACGCCTGGCGCAGCTAGAAACCATACCCAGCAGCGATTGGCCCGCTGAATTAATGCAAACCCGCCAATGGCTGGACACAGAAAGCCAGGCATGTGCTGCGTTGCCCGAGCCGCAAGCCAACTTGCTGGTCAAAGACACTTTTCTGCGCATCATGTCAGCGCACGTCAAACTTATTCCCAGTGGCCATGATTTTTTTCTGGAAGGTTCAGAATCCATTCTCGACGCTGCACTGCGCGCTGGCCTTAGCATCAACTATGGTTGTGCCAGCGGCAATTGTGGCAATTGCAAAGCGCGCGTCGTCAGCGGCGAAACCTGGCCCATCCGCGCAAGCGAACACCAACTGAGCGCAACGGAACAACACATGGGCTATGTGTTAATGTGCTCCACCACTGCGGTCACCGACTTGGTGTTGGAAGCACAAGAAGCCATGAGCGAGCAAGATTTGCCACAACAAGAAATCGCGGCCCAGGTGATCAAACAAACCCGCTTGGGCAATGGCTTGCTCGTGTTAGATGTACAAACGCCCAAGGAATCCAGCCTGCGCTTCATGGCGGGCCAGTGCGTGGAATTGCAATTGGGCGAAAATGGCCCAAAAAACAGCTACCCGCTTGCCAGTTGCCCCTGCGATGGCCAACACTTGCAATTTCATATGCGCAACCATGGCCATGATGCATTGGCTCAACAGCTTTTTGCCACCAACCTGGAAAATCACGCCATTACCGTGCGCGGCCCGTATGGCCACTTTGTGGCGCGCGAGGGCGAGGTGATGATCTTGGTCGCGCAAAACGAAGGTTTTGCCCCTATGAAAAGTTTGATAGAACATGCCATTGCCACGGATATGCTGGAAAGTTTACGCTTATATTGGGCAGTGGACGAAATAGGGCATTATATGAACAATTTATGCCGCTCCTGGGCCGATGCGCTGGAATATTTTCACTATCAACCCCTCAATAGCGGCGATGCCGCCGTGTTGGCGGGCCAATGCCTCGCAGACTGCCACGCCAGCAACACGGATTGGCCACGTGCTTGGGTATATCTTGCGGGTGATGCTGCTTTTCTTGCTGCCATGCGGCCAGCCTTTGTGCGGGCGGGCGCGCAGGAAACACAAATCGCCACGCTGCAAATCGGCGGCTAAACCAACGGCTGGAATGTAATGACCGTAGAACGACGCCCTGTAACCACCTATTTAATCTATTTTAGCCTGCTTGCCATTCCGGCGCGCGCCTGGGCTGGGCCAGAAGCCCTGTGCCGCCCGTTGCATGAAATTCTGCCGCCCCAGCCCGAATTGCCCGCACAAGCCGATGTGAGCCGAGGCCCGTTGCAATTGTGGGCAGAGCGCGCAGAATTGCACGAAAAACAACGCCTGACCGACTTTTTCGGCAATGTGGTGGGTCGGCGTTTGCAACAAGTGGTGCGCGCTGAACAAGTTTCCTATAACCATCAGCAAGACACCTTGCTGGCCACTGGCAAAGTCACACTGTGGGATCCGCAACTTATTGTCAGCGCAGAAAAAGTGGCTTTGCAAGGCGAACACCAAGGCCAAGCCGAACGCGCCAAATATTGGCTGGTTACACGTCGGGGGCGCGGCAGCGCCGAGCAAGTCAGCCGCATTGGCAAAGATAAAGTAGAACTACACGGCAGCCAATACACCACCTGCGATCCCAGCCAAGAATTTTGGCGGCTGCAAGCCCGCGTCTTAGAACTAGATTTACCTGCCGAGGAAGGCGTGGCGCGCGATGTCACCGTGCATGTGGCGGGCGTCCCCGTGCTGTATACGCCGTATTTGAGTTTTCCCACCAGCGACAAACGCAAATCCGGTTTGCTGCCGCCGCGCGTGGGCATTTCCGACCATCGCGGCACGGAAATCGAATTACCGTATTACTGGAACATTGCGCCCAATTACGATGCCACCTTCACGCCGCACTTTATGAGCAACCGTGGTTTGGGCTTAAACACCGAATTTCGCTACCTAACGCCGCGCTCACAAGGCCAGTGGGATTGGGAATTTTTACCGTATGACAACGAATTCGGCGGCTCGCGCTCGCTGATTAAAGTCACGCACCAAACGCTGTTTTCGCCGCACCTAGGCACGCGCTTGATCTACCAAGAAGCCTCAGATCCCGCATATTTTGAAGACCTGGGGACAGGCTTGGAACTGGCCAGCGTCACCCATTTAGAACGGCTGGCGGAAGCCCGTTACGCGGGCGCGTGGTTCAGCGCCCTCGCCCGTTTGCAAAGTTACCAAACGTTAGACCGCAACCCAGCGGCGCGGCCCTACCAACGCCTGCCGCAACTGCGCCTCACTAGCGCCCTGCCGCCACGCAACCGCGCGCTGAATTTGCAATTTAGCGCAGAATACAATTACTTCCAGCGCAACCTCGACGCCACGGCAGAATTGCCCAACCCCGTGGGCAGCCGCATAGACGTACAAACCCTTGCCAGTTACCCATTGCGCACGCCAGGCTGGTTTATCGAACCTGCACTGAATTTGCAATACACCGCCTATGCTCTGGAAGACCAACCCACTGGACTGGACAGCAGCCCGCAACGCTTCACCCCGCGCATCACCACCGACGCGGGCTTGATTTTTGAACGCGAAATACACTGGAACGACAGCGATTGGCTGCAAACCCTAGAGCCACGGCTATTTCTCCGTTACGCGCCACACCGCGACCAACAGGATATTCCGATTTTTGACACTGCGGAAACTGATTTTTCCATGGAACAACTGTTCCGCCCGGAATTTTTTGTTGGCCCGGATCGCGTGGGCGACGAACAACGCCTGTCCTTGGCCTTGTTCAGCCGCACCATGGAATCGGCCAGCGGCGAAGAACGCCTGCGGTTGGGACTGGGACACACGGTGTACTTCAACGATCCCCAAGTCACTTTGCCTGGTAAAGCGCTGATGCGCAGCGAAGCCGACTGGATTGGCGAAATTAGCGTAGACCCCTCGCCCGCCTGGACGTTCGCCCACACCGTGCATTGGTCAGAGCGGAATCACAACCAACCCAGCGCCAACAGCGGCGCGCGCCAGCATCTGCTGCGCCTGCGCTATCACCCTGAACCGTGGAAAGCGCTGAATTTTTCCTATCGTATGCGTGACGCATCTTGGGGCGAACCGCTGGAACAAACCGATATTTCCTGGCAATGGCCGCTGAGCAATCACTGGCGCACACTAGGGCGCTGGAATTATTCACTAGAACAACACCAACACTTAGAAGCGCTGGTGGGCCTAGAATACGAATCCTGCTGCTGGGCGGTACGCGCACTGGCACGGCGCTACCTGCGCAACCTGTCCGGTGATTTTGGCAGCGACTTTTACATTCAATTTGAACTCAAGGGACTCGGCAGATTGGGCAAAAAAACCACCGGCATGTTGGCCGAACAAATCCCCGGATTTTCTCCCTGGGCCAGCGAATAAACGCCCACTTCAGCGACTGCCGACGGCCCACTTCTTTTGGGTCGGCGCACATGTTACACTTTTATTAAATTTTTATCTCTTACCTTGCCACGGGCGATTATTCTCAATAATCGCCGCGTGTTATCACGCGAGCGACCATGAGAAAATGCAGAATACCCTGCGCAAGGTGAACCACACTAAAAACATCATCCAAGGAGGAAGTATGAAATATATCACTGGCAAATTGCCTTTATCCATTGCCATTACCCTGGCATTAAATACCAGCGCCCACGCTGGCGTTCCCAAAGACCTACCCATGCCCAGCGGCGAACCCAATGCCGAGGAGATTGCCGCGCAAGTGTATTTTGTCAACCACATGTATGCGGTGAAAAATTTCTCCATTGAGAAACAAGGCGACAACATTACCGTAATTGTCAACAAATCCGCTGGCGAAGCGCCGACAACCAATACGGTTGAGCGGTATTTGAATAATGATTACAGCGACGGCGAGATTAAAGCAAAGGATTTGGCGATTTTCCGTTCTGGCAAATTGAGCGGCACTGGCATGTTAATTACCGATTATGTGAACGATGCCAAGAGTCAGGCATATTCCATCTGGTTACCCGCATTGCGCAAAATCCGCCGCTTTGCCCAGCCTGCCCATGACGATGCTTGGGGCGGCACCGATTTTACTTTTGAAGATGTCACCTTGCGCAAACCAGAACACGAAACCCATGAATTGCTCGGCAAAACCAAACTGGAAGAATGTTTGGGCGCGATTGAACTCAAAGCAGAAGAGCAATCCAAATACACCAGCAATTTACCTGCGCCGTCTTGCGACCACAAAGGCAAGGATGTGTATGAACTGAAAAGCACTACCAAATTTAATAGTTGGTGGTATGACTACCGCGTTACTTTGGTAGATACCAAAACCTTTGCCGATTACCGCAGCCGTTATTTCAAAGACGGTAAAGAAATTAAAATCATTGATCGTGATTGGGGCAGCATGGAAATTGGCGATCCGCGTGCGCAATATTGGAAATATTGGTACGGTAAAACCTATGCCACCAACCATGAAACCATGGCCTTTATTCCCCGCGAAGTGGTCAAATGGAATAGCGACACGCCAGAAACGTTCTGGTCAGAACAAACCTTAAGCAAAATAAAACAATAAAAATAGTTGGAGTGTCAAGCAACCACTTGACACTCACAGTCCAACTTTACCAATAAAACATAAATAAACCAAAGGAGCAACAAACTATGTTACCACTTAAACCAATGACCCGCGCCATTACTCTGGCTTTGGCGACCGCGCCGTTCACACTAACTCATGCTGGCGATTGGGAAATTGCCGGCTTTGTTAAAAATGAAACCGCGCTGTTTACTGAAAGTGGCCAACGCACTGGACAAGCCGAGTTCGCGGGCGATTCTGCCGAACACGATGCTGGGGAAGTGTATAAATCAGAAAACACATTCAAATTGTTTGCCAATAAGAAATTCGGCGAATCCTCTTCTTTCCACGCGGAAATCAATCTGGTCTACGATCCGCTGGCGGTGGATGGCTATAAAGATTACGATGCGTACAGCCAGCACGATTATTTGCGTGAATTTTATTTTGACACCACGGTTGGTAAAACTGATTTGCGCATTGGTAAACAACAAGTGGTATGGGGTACAGCGGATGGGATTAAATTATTGGATATTATCAATCCCACCGATTGGCGCGAATTTAATCAAAACAAAATGGAAGATTCGCGCATTCCCGTATGGATGATCAACACGACCACGCTGATTGATGATACCAGCGATGTACAATTGATTGTCTCGCAAGTAAAAGAGAATAAAATTCCGGGTTTGACCGCCGATGGTGATGCGGAACAGCCATTTTTAATGAAAGGCGTGGATACCATCACCGGCAAAGTCAATGGTTTCTTAAACATCATTCCGCGCCTGACCAACGTTGCCACCAGTTTCACTATGGGCGCAACCAACAACATGTTTGGCAAAGCGGACATGAACGGCGACCAAATGACCGACGGTTTGGTGCCGTTTTCCGGCATGTCGGTGAATTTATTCGCCAGCCTGCCGTGGGCAATGGGCGCGGATCGCACGTTGGCACCGTCGGGCAATCCGGTGGCACCGGGCGCGGTGGACAATGTGCAAAATTTCCCCAATTTTGCTGGCAACGGTTTTGTGCTGCTCAACGCGATTGCCCAACAAGGCTTGCCCACGCTGATGCAAATGCCTGGCGCAGACCCTTACGGCAACCACAATGCCACCAATTTAATGACGCAAAGCGGCGGCGCGTGGACAATGGCTGCGCCAACAACGAACACGGTGCGCTGGGACGTCAAAAATCCCCAATCCACCTTTGAATACATGCCCAATGCCTCATTCGCCACCTTCAACAATTCTTCCGGCAATTCTTGGCTGGCGCGTATGATGCTCGCGCCCAAAGACCAAGGCGGCATGGGAATGCGTGCCAGCGACTTGGGTTATGCCAGCGATGCCCAATTTTTCGCCATGTTCCACGATGCCGCGCAATCCGAATACGTGCGCGACTATCCTGAAGACACCGAAACCAATTTTGGCTTGCGCTATAAGAAAGGGCTAAAAAATGGCTTTAATTTCTCACTCAATTATTTCTATGGCTACGACAGCAATCCAGCGGTGAATTTAAGCTGCCGCGACGCGCTGACCAGCGAGCCGCTGGCGCACGAACTGCGCCGCCCCAACGCGGCAGGACAAGTGCCGAATTACTCCGACGCCTTTGCCAAAGTCATTCAAGATGACCAAGTGAACAATTTTTATGACGGCACCATCGGCGTGGCGTATAACGGCAAACGCCAATACTACGGCGCATTTAACCCAATGACCGGCAGTTTAGCCGCATTCGGCGACACCAGCCACAGCCCCAACGGCATTGTGATGACCCTCACCGAAAGCCTGGAACGCAATCATAACCTCGGCGCATCGTTTGACTACGCCCTGGACACCAAAGCCCTTGGCCCGGTGGTGTTGCGCGGCGAATTTTTATACAAACGCGACGAAATGCACCCGATCATTGACCGCCGCCTGCTCGCCATCGGCTATTTACCGGAAGCGCTCAAATCGCAAGGACACGACATGTTCAAATATGTGTTGGGCGCGGACATCACCGTGATGACCAATTTGATGATCAGCGCACAATTCATTCAATTCCGCAATCTTGATTTCCAAGACCAACAACGCACCTGCTGGACCGGCTTTGCTGAAGGCCAAGGCGAATCGTTTGATTGCTCGCGTTACACGGCGGACATGCCCACCCTGCACCTCAGCAACGGCTTACAAAAAGCGCAGAAAAACAAAGAATTTGTCTCACTGTTTTTCTCCAAACCATTTGGTGAAGAACAACAAGGACGCTGGAACAACATCACCATTGCCGAAGACACCGGTGGCTTCTGGAATCGCTTTGATATTGAATACAGTTTCAATGACAAACTGATCGGCATGTTTGAATGGAATGCCTATTGGGGCGACGAAGATTCCATGTTCGGCCAATTCGGTAAAGCAGATAATGTGCAGGTGGGGATTAAATACCTTTTCTAGCGGTTATTGTGCGTGTAGTGGGTAAAACGTCTTTTGGTTTTGCCCACTCTATTGTCCCCGTGCTATTGGACTGCTTCAGACCAATTTGTGCCGCATTAAGTATCAATGTCCATCACTTCATTGCGCTAGTGGAAAAATGGAACAACTGACCTTAGTTGAAACTAAAGATGCACAGCGGCAGCCAGCGTATAGGAATTTTTCTTTTACGCCCGTTTCTGAAGGCTTCCAATTGCAATATGAACACCCGAATGGGCGCTTGTATCAGGGCGATTCGTTTGATTGGTTAGAATCCCTTGAAAATGCGAGCATCGATCTTGTTTTTGCTGATCCGCCGTACAACATCAAAAAAGCCGACTGGGATAATTTTGATAGCCAAGAAAAATACATTGAGTGGTCTATCAAATGGATAAAGCAAGCCTCACGGGTATTAAAGCCTACCGGGTCTTTGTATGTGTGTGGTTTCTCTGAAATTCTTGCTGACTTAAAACACCCCGCCTCAAAATACTTCAAGCATTGCCGCTGGCTGATCTGGCACTACAAGAACAAGGCGAATTTAGGTAACGATTGGGGGCGGTCACACGAAAGCATCATTCATTTCCGTAAATCAGATGCCGCCAAACTCAATATTGACGATGTACGCACCTCTTACGGGGCGCACACGCTGAAATACCCATCTCATCCACAAGCAGAGACAAGTGCATATGGTAAGGGGGCAAATAAACAACGTGACAACTGGACACCACACCCCAGAGGTGCCAAGCCAAAGGATGTGATGGACATTCCGACTACATGTAACGGCATGGGAGAAAAAACACCGCACCCGACGCAAAAACCGGAAGAATTGGTGCGTAAATTGGTTCTGGCATCTTCTAATGAGGGCGATCTAGTTATTGACCCATTTTCCGGATCAGGTACAACCGCAGTTGTAGCCGAGCAACTTAACCGGCGTTGGATGGCTTGCGATCTTGAATCGCAGTACAACCAATGGGCAATTGAAAGGCTTGAAAGCGTTCAACGCATGACGAAAGACGAATGGATAGCACACGACCGAAAAACAGCAGAACGAAGGGAATCTATCCGGTGAGTCTTTCTGACTTGGTGAATCACGCGACTGACAAAGAACGGTTTCATACCGTCGAGCAATACATTGACTTTTGTGCCCGTTACTTAGAATACGTCGATACAGGATTACAGGCGCGCATTGTGTCGCAGAACGAAAGCCACTATCAATTTTTCCAATACCGGAAAGAAGGTAGTTTCAACATCACGCGACCACTGAATTCCCGCCTGATGTACGATGCCGAAGGCTTCGCCCAAGCAGCACAACAGTTCAGCATGACGCTTGAACAATTACGAGAGGGTCAGCGGCCAGCGGACGATTTGCGAGAAAACCTCATTCGAACCATCTACACGCTTCAACAATCTATTGGCGCTGCACTAGACGGGCTGCCTGCTGGGAAATCGAATCAAGCGAGAAAGGTGAACGGCGATTTGTTTGAGCGACTCATCCGGTTGCTGATCGTGTCGCTTAATGTGGACTGCGTATCAGGGACGATGCAGGTTCCGGTAAAAGATGTAGATGGAACCGAACTGTTCAAGTCCAGCTATCAGCACGATTTGTTGTTAAGCAAAGACGACGAACTGAAAATTATTGGCTCGGTGAAAACGTCCAGTAAAGACCGAATTGATAAGGTCTTCATGGACAAATTTCTTTATAACCGCCTCACGGATACTGCTCTGCCCCATATCGCTATTTTCTTGAATGATGTTCAACGAAAGAAGACAAAGCGAGAGAATGAATACCGGATAAATACAACGTTTTTGCCCGGTCACTTTAAGGCATACACGGTCAAGCTGAATCCGTTGGATGGCGTGTATTACTGCGACATCCGCCCGAATATGGTTGAGGATGCTTTGCTTTCACAGCACATCAAAACCATTGATCACTTTTTCTATGCTGATCTTTGGGAACTTCTTAATGGACATGGCCAAAGCCTTGATGAAATTGTTATCGAACGGGAATAAAACGACAGAATAGGATTTAACCATTCCACATCACCCATAAAGGAGAAAAAATAATCATCTAATAATTTCAACACAAATGATTGCTCGCGCTACACTGCGGACATGCCCACCCTGCACCTCAGCAACGGCTTACAAAAAGCGCAGAAAAACAAAGAATTTGTCTCGCTATTTTTCTCCAAACCGTTTGGCGAAGAACAACAAGGACGCTGGAACAACATCACCTTTTCTTTCCTTGCGGCGGATACGGCGCAAACCCCCGCGCCTTAATCCGCCCTACGCATCAACGCTTGGCGGCGTATTTACACGCTCTGCGTGCTGTCTTTCTTTATTTCGGGACGCAGCGCATTGTAACCCTGGTATAGTTCCAAGTTTATTCGTGCGTAACTTTTGTTTTATGATAAATATCTTGTACTGTTATTTGTACGTTAATGCTTTTTAAGGTTAAAACCTCATTTAGATTAGAAATGATCGTTAACAACCATTGTGATTCATTATGGCGCTGATAATGTTCAATATAGCAACGATCTTGAGCAACTAAAATACATTCTTGTACTGTTTCTAAATTACGATATAACGCTGCTTTTTTTCCACAATCATAGTTTTCTGTTGATTCAGATAATACTTCGACAATGATGGTTGGATTAATTAAAGTATCAAATACATTATCCTCAAATTTAGATTCTCCGCACACGGCAACAATATCGGGATAAACATAATCATTTTTGTTCAGTTTTACGCGCATATCGTTGTTATAAACTTTGCATGGACGTTGTTTAAATTGACTACCAAGTTCAATAAGAAAATTAACGTTAATGACATTATGTTCTTCGCTTGCACCCGCCATCGCGTAAATAATGCCTTCGACAAACTCATGTTTTTGAGAATTTTGGCGTTCTTGAAATAAATAATCTTCAGAGGAAATGGTTTCCTGTAATTTAGGGAATGCAGACATGATATTGTTCCTTTTAAGCCTAAAAAATATAGCCATCATTTGGCGGATACGGCGCAAACCCACGCGCCTTAATCCGCCCTACCCATCACCCCCTCCACCGCCCGCGCGTTTTCCTCTTGCCCCAACAGCCGATACGCCGCTGCCGACTGCTGCAAAATCTGCGGCGCCGCCTCGCGCTCACCCGCCCGCCACAACAGCGTCCCCAAATTCTCTCCAATCACCGCCACCCCCATCGCATCGCCTAATTGCCTAAACACCGGCCAGGCTTGCGCCCAATATTCCAGCGCCTTTTCCGGTTTTTCTTGGTGATACAGCGCGATACGCGCCAAATCATGCAGCGTGACCGCGCGCGAGCGGGCATCGCCGAGCGCCT
>DYPE01000056.1 GCA_020720085.1 Dichelobacter nodosus
ATTTTAATGCAACGGCAAATACATTTTAATTTTTTTCTGCAAATCCTGCATACGCACGGGTTTGCCCAGATAATCATCCGCACCTGCGCCCAGACAGCGTTCGCGGTCGCCAGGCATGGTGAGGGCAGTAAGCGCAACAATAGGAATGTGTTGGGTAGCACTATTGCTACGCAATTGGTGGATAGCTTCTAATCCATCCATGACGGGCATTTGAATATCCATCAAAATCAAGTCCGGCATATGATTTTCCGCCAGTTGTACGCCGGTGGCTCCATCGGTTGCGCTAAGCACGCTGTACCCTTTCACTTGTAAATATTCGCCCATTATTTCCAAATTACTAATATTATCATCCACCAGTAAAATACTTGCCCTGGTGCGCGTGGACTCTTGCGTTGCTGTGGGCGGCGCATTGCTGTCCTGCGTTTCGTTGACGCGCCAAGGCAGCCATATCACAAGATGTTCGCCTTGGGTCTTGTCTGTCCCATAGTGTTCCAGTTGCCCACCATGTCGGGCAATCACCCGTTGCGCACGCATGAGGGCAAGGTCTAGGTCTAGTTCATTTTCCGTGCACCAAGGCATTCCCTTTTCAGGCTTAGCCGGTGGCATGGCTATGTCCAGATTGCCGATGGCAATGGCCGCAGTGCGTTGCGCAGCATACCCTTGAATTCGTATGCCCACCGTGCTACCTGGCGAGGCCAGGGCCAATTCACGCTCTAACAAATGTGCCACGGTCAATTCTAATTGCGCCACATCTCCCTCCAGCCAGCATACCGCAACGTCCACCGCACATTCCAGGTGAATGTGCCGAGCCGCGGCAATTTCTTGTAGCGCACGCAAGCGGCGCTCGGCCAGCGGTTGCGGTGCAAACCACTCCACGCACAATTGGAAATGGCCCGCATCCATGCGCACAATGTCCACAATGCCGTCAAGCGCGGCCAACAACTGGCGTCCGCTTTGTGCAATGCGCGCCATATTTTTGGCCTGCCCAGCGGACAAGGGGCCGTGAATTTCTGCTTGTAGCATTTCCACGCCGCCAAGAATGGCATTCAACAGGCTGCGCAATTGATGGTTGGCCACAGCCAAAAAGCTGCGTTTCGCTTGTGGTTCCGGCGGGTTTACACAGGGCGTGGTGGCCAGCGGCATGGGCGCAGCCTGCCAGGGATTTTTTTCAGCCAATTTATAGGGGGGGTTGTCAGTGATGCGTGGCGAGTGATGTATTTTCCGCTGACCACTCATCACCTTTTGTTCCCATTGCCACGCATGGGAAATAATCGACGATAACTCAGTCCATTGCGGCTGCCAACCCAGTTGCTGACGCGCCTGCGTGGCATCGGCGGTAAGCACGGCTGGATCGCCGGGACGGCGCGCGCCTTCTTGCACACACAACGGCAAACCAGTCACCGCACGTGCAGTATCTATCACTTGCTGCACAGAGAAACCATTGCCATTACCCAGGTTATACGCAGCACTGGGCGCACCTTGCCACAATTGCGTGAGCGCCAGCCAATGGGCTGCGCACAGGTCTTCAACATGAATATAATCGCGGATGCAGGTGCCATCTGGCGTGGCATAGTCGCGGCCAAACACCGTGATGTGCGGACGCTGTCCGCTAACAGCTTGCAACACCAACGGAATCAAATGGCTTTCCGGTTGATGGCGCTCGCCCAGTTGGCCATCCGGATCCGCGCCAGCCGCATTAAAATAACGCAACGCAATCGCGCGCAAACCATGCGCCACATCATAATCGCGCAAAATCTGTTCAAGCATCCATTTACTCCGGCCATAGGGATTGATGGGCTGCTTGGCATGACTTTCCGCAATCGGCGTGTGCGTGGGTTCACCAAAAATGGCAGCAGTGGAGGAAAAAATCAGGCAATTCACATGATTATCCACCATGGCATCGAGCAAATTTAAGGTATTGGCCACGTTATTGCGATAATATTTGCCCGGATCACGCATGGATTCTGCCACTTCTATGCACGAGGCAAAGTGCATAACGCCATCAATGGCGCGCGTGCGCAACACTGCATCCAAGGCCGCACGGTCAGCCAAATCTGCGTGGATGAACTCGCCGCCCATGACTGCATCGCGGTGACCCGTGGACAGATTGTCCAAGGTTATCACCTGACAGCCGCGCGCCAGCAACATTTTGACCATGTGCGAGCCAATATAGCCTGCACCGCCTACCACCAATACGGTTTTCATGGAGTTACGGCCTTACGCTGGGATTGGCCAGGCCACTTTTCAGGCTGGCTTCAATGAATTCATCCAAATCCCCATCCAGCACGGCCTGGGTGTTACAAATTTCCACCCCTGTGCGCAAATCCTTGATGCGCGATTGGTCGAGTACATAAGAACGGATTTGACTGCCCCAGCCAATATCTGCCTTGCTGTCTTCCAGCGCTTGCTGCTGCACACTGCGTTTTTGCATTTCCAGCTCATACAGCTTGGCTTTAAGCTGCTTCATGGCAGTGGCTTTATTTTTATGCTGCGAGCGGTCGTTTTGGCATTGGGTGACAACGCCAGTGGGCAGGTGAGTGATGCGCACAGCCGATTCCGTGCGGTTGACGTGCTGACCACCCGCGCCGCTGGCACGGTACACATCAATCCGCAAATCCGCTGGATTCACATCAATATCAATATCATCCTCGACTTCCGGCGCGACAAAAATAGCAGAAAACGAGGTGTGGCGGCGGTTACCAGAATCAAACGGCGATTTTCTGACCAAACGATGTACACCGCTCTCGGTGCGCAACCAGCCATAGGCATAATCGCCATTCACTTGAATGGTGGCACTTTTGACCCCGGCTACTTCACCAGGCGAATATTCAATAATTTCCGCACTAAAGCCCCGGCGCTCCGCCCAGCGCAAATACATACGCAGCAACATTTCCGCCCAATCCTGCGCCTCCGTGCCGCCAGAACCCGCCTGCACGTCCAGGAAACAATTGTGGCTGTCCATGGGGCCGGAAAACATACGCGCGAATTCCAGCCCAGCCAATTGCTGCTCCAGCCGCGCAATGTCGGCAATCACCTCATGGGCAGTGGTTTCGTCGTTCTCCGCCTCCGCGATTTCCAATAACTCCCGCGCATCCGCCAGGCCATCCCCCAATGCAGTGAGCGCCTGCACAGTTTTTTCCAACTGCACACGCTCTTTGCCCAGGGCTTGCGCGCGTTCTGGAGTATTCCAGATTTGGGGCTGCTCTAATTCGCGGCGAACTTCATCCAAGCGTTCGCTTTTGCCATTGTAGTCAAAGATACCCCCTCAGCCCGTTGGAACGCGCTTGCATATCTTTGAGTTGTTCAAATACTAGATTCAATTCCATGTGGTGCTCTCAACCAGCAAATCGCTTATTATACCAGCTATTCTGGCGTCCATTATATAACATCCCAACGGCGGCGGCCCGGAACACGAGCGTAACCCGGAACACGGGCGTGATATGCCGGATTTCAAATCGACGCACCGATTTCACAATTCATAATTCATAATTGATAGCGTTCCCCTCACTTTTCTCGGGAAAGCCTGATAATATGCCAATGGAATGGCGTTTTTACATTTTTAAGGAACTATCACCATGGAAATTAGCATAAAAAGTGGTGCACCGGAAAAACAGCGTACCGCATGTGTAGCTGTAGCGGTGTTTGAACCACGCCGTTTGTCGGAAAGCGCAAAAAGCATTGATGGCGCCAGTGGTGGCTACTTATCCTCGCTGCTGCGGCGCGGTGACTTAGAAGGCACATTAGGCCAAACGCTGATTTTACACTGCGTACCCAACATTCTGCCCGACCGGGTACTGCTGGTGGGGTGTGGCCGCGAACGCGAATTTGGCGACCGCCAATACTGCAAAGCAGTGCAGGTTGCCACCCAAGTGCTGGACGACATGGGTGCGATGGAAGCGGTTAGCTACCTGGCGGAAGCACATGTAAAAGGCCGCAATACCTATTGGAAAATTCGTTTGGCCGTAGAAACCCAGCATAGCGCGCTGTACCGCTTTGACCAATTGAAAACCAAGAAAAGTCAGGTACGTCGCCCCTTGCGCAAAATTATCTACTCCACACCGCGCCGTGATTTGAATCTATCTGAACAAGCGGTGCGCGAGGCGCAATCCATTGCGCGTGGCATGAAAGTCGCCAAGGATTTGGCCAATTTACCTGGCAACTTATGCACACCCGCATACTTGGCAGAATACGCCCATTCGCTATGCGCCCAATTTTCTGAATTGCGTTGCCACGTGTTATCCGCCGAAGATATGGCAGAACTGCGCATGGGCGCAATCCTAGCGGTTGCACGCGGCAGCGAACAACCGCCGCAATTCATTGAATTGACGTATCAAGGCGCGCCCGTGGTGTTGATTGGCAAGGGCGTCACTTTTGATTCCGGTGGCATCTCGCTAAAAAATCCGCCCAACATGGACGAAATGAAATACGACATGAGCGGCGCTGCTGCGGTGATGGGCGTAATGGCAGCGGTGGCAGAATTACGCCTGCCATTGCACCTTATCGGACTCATGCCCTGCGCCGAGAACATGCCCGGAGGTCGCGCGCTAAAGCCGGGCGATGTAATCACCAGCATGTCAGGCCAAACCATAGAAATTATCAATACCGACGCCGAAGGGCGTTTGTTGATGGCCGACGCGCTGACCTATGCCGAACGCTTCGCGCCCAGCGCAGTGATTGACATCGCCACCTTAACCGGTGCCGTCATTACCGCGCTGGGCGCGCATCCGCATGGTTTGTTTGGCAATCAGCCGCAATTGTTGCAACGGCTAATACTGGCGGGCAAACTGAGCGATGATCGGGTGTGGGAATTGCCGCTGTGGGACGAATACCAGGAGTTAATAGACAGCAATGTTGCGGACATGAAAAATGCCACCGGCAACCGCGACGCTGGCGCGATTACTGCCGCGTGCTTCTTAGCGCGTTTTGTGCGCAACTATGCCTGGGCGCATTTAGACATTGCAGGCACAGCGTGGAAATCCGGCAAGGACAAAACCGCTACAGGCCGCCCTGTGCCCTTGATTATGCAATACTTGCTCGACAGCCTAATAGAACCCCCCGCTGGCGTAAACGCATAACGCATGAATTATGAATTGTGGATTGTAAATTAATTGCTTATAATCAATCAGTTACTATTACCTTGTTAGGAGATACACCATGAAATGCCCCAAATGCCAAGCCGAAATGGAAAAAGTTAGCGTAAATAGCGTTGAAATCGACCGTTGCACCTCATGCCAGGGCATCTGGTTTGACATGCTAGAGGATCACCAGTTGCTTGCCAAAGCCGCAGAAATTGACATTGGCGATGCCAGCGTGGGCGCGCAATATAATCTAATAGACCGAATTCGCTGCCCCGTCTGTCCCAATACCCCGATGATTCGCATGGTGGATAACCATCAACCGCATATCCGGTTTGAATCCTGCCCTTCCTGCTATGGCCGGTTTTTTGACGCAGGCGAATTCCGTGACTTGGCTGAATTCTCGCTAAGCGACTTGGTTAAAGATTTTATGGCGCAAGAACGCCGTTGAGAGCAAATCGAGATTATGTGAGGCTAACCGTATGAAATCCTTTATTATCCGCATGGCGGTTTGGTTGAGCATCGTGCTGCTGTGCGCGCGGGTACCGGCTGGGGCGCAAGAGTCGCCCAAACCTGTTTATTTGGGATTCGACGGCGAGTACGGCATGTTGCATAGCACCTCGGCGCAGGCCATTGAACGCGGCATACGCATTGCGCTGACCGAAATTAACGCCAACGGCGGCGTGCTGGGCCGCCCCATGGCGTTGCTTACCAAGGACAACCGCTCCGTGCCCGCGCGTGGTGTGGCCAATTTACGCGCGTTTGCTGAAAATCCCGACGTGGTGGCGGTCATGGGCGGGCGTTTCAGCCCGGTGTTGCTGGAACAAGTGCCGGTGGCGCATGAATTGGGTATGATTTTGCTCGACGCATGGGCCTCCGCAGACGGTGTAACGCAGCATAACTTCCAGCCCAGCTACACCTTCCGCCTGTCGTTGCGTGACCAAATTGCCGCGCCCGTAATGTTGCGCCACGCTGCCAGCCTAGGCGCGCATAAAATTGGCGTGTTGGTGCCCAATACCGGCTGGGGGCGCAGCAACCACAACGCCATTACAGCGCAAATGGCACACATGCCCGAATTGACCCTGGCTGAAGCCATCTGGTACAACTGGGGCGAGAAGGACATGTTGCAGTTTTACCTACAACTGCGCCAAGCTGGCGCGCAAGCGATTGTACTGGTGGCCAATGACATTGAAGGCGCGCTGTTGGTGCGCCAACTAGGCGAACTGGCTCCGCCGGGCGAACTGAACGCCGCCTTGCCTATCATTAGCCACTGGGGCGTGACTGGCGGCGAATTCGTCAAAAACGCCGGGCCAGCGTTATTTGAGCTGAATTTTACGGTGGTACAAACCTTTAGCTTTTTCACTGCACAAAACCCAGTGCGCGATAGGGTGCTACACATTGCACAGCAGCAATTTGGCATCGAACACATAGAAGACATTGCCTCGCCCGTGGGTTTGGCGCACGCCTATGACCTAACCCACTTGCTGGCGCGCGCAATTATCCAAGCCGGCACCACCGAACGCGCCAAAGTGCGCGATGAATTGGAAAATATCAAAGAATACCAAGGTCTTACCGGGGTTTATGCCCAACCTTTCACTGCCAAAAATCATGATGCCCTGCAACCAGAGCAAGTGTTTATGGCACGTTATCAACAAGATGGCGGAGCCAATCCGCGTAGCAGCTTACGGCGCGTTACCTTGGAAATTCCTGCCCCCCAATGAAACGCGCGCTCGCCACCCGCATCGCGTTTGCCGCTACACTATTAACCCTGGGCTTGTTGCTTGTACTGGGTAGTATTTCTTACTACGCCATGCGCAGCCTAACTGTGGCCAATTTACAAGAAGAACTCAATCATGGCGCGCACACCATGGCCTTGCGCATTGCTGGGCGGCTCACAGAGTTAGCGGCCATTGCGCCGGAATTGGCGCGCCACACCCTGGTGGGCACCGCTGTGGTGGACAGCGAAGGTTGCCAGCGTTATCTAAGTGATTTTTTACAGGATTATGTAAAAAAATATCCTGAACCGGTAGACATTGTGGCCACCGATTTCCAGGGCAAACCGTATGCGCAATATCAAACCGCTGCCCCACTGGCAAATGCAGATGCCGACTGGGTGGCAGCCTCCGTGGAGCGCAATCAGGCCAACGCGCGCTACGTCCAACAAGACGGCCAAATCTACGTGATGGTGGTCGCGCCAGTGATTTTCGCCAACACCGGCCAGGCCGAAGGCGCGCTGGTGGTACAATTCAACCTCGCGCACCTGCTTGCGCCCAAGGAACTGACGGATTTCCTCGCTGCTGAACCCAAATTCGGCGGAGCGGATCCGCGTACAAGCCTGTTGCCGTCCATCGTGCTGGATGTCATCGCGCCGCACCAACCCCAACAACGCATTGTCTGGGGTTCGCCCATAAAACTCAATGATATTGAACATAAAGTTACGCTGCCAACCCCGCCCATTTTAGCCAACTGGACGCTAGAAGTGGAATTTCGCAGCAACATGCGGCTATTTTCCGAACCGCTGGCGCAGTTGTTTTACATATACGTACTCATTGGCATGGCCGCCGTAGCACTGGCGATTTTCGCCAGCCGCTGGTTGGCGTCCTCCCTTACGCGCGGCTTGCGCGAGCTGGAATCAGCGAGCGAGGAAATCATGCGCCAGCAAAATTTTACCGGACGATTGCCGGTTGCAGGCAACGCATTGCAAGGCGAAGATGAAGTGGCGCAATTGGCGCTCACCTTCAACCGCGCCTTGGAACATCTGGAAAAAACCTATCACGCCTTAAGTCGCGCCGAAATCGCCGAAAGTGCCAACCACGCCAAAAGCGCCTTTATCGCCAATGTTAGCCACGAATTGCGCACGCCGCTGAATTCTGTGCTGGGCTTCGCGCAATTATTGGAAAGCGATGCGTTACCCGGAACGCGGGCGTTACCCGGAACACGGGCGTTATCGCCGGAACAACAGCGTTACATCACCAACATCCGCCGCAGTGGCGAACACTTGCTGGATCTGATTAACGACATTCTGGACTTGGCCAAAATCGAATCCGGGCGGTTTGATTTATATTCCACCACCTGGGACACTGCCGCATTTTTTGCTGAACTGCAAGAAACTTTCGCCCTGCGCGCCAGTCGACAAGGTTTGGCGTTTCATTATGAATGCCTCTCGCCCTTGCCCGCCAAATTGTATTGCGATGAACGGCGCTTGCGGCAAGTGTTGATGAATTTGCTCAGCAATGCCATTAAATTCACCGAACAAGGCAGCGTCACCTTGCGCGTGGACTTTGATGATGGGCGGCTGGTGGCAGAAGTACAGGATACCGGCATAGGCATCGCCCAAGAACAACTTGCCGCGATTTTCGAGCCATTTCACCAACTGGGACAAGTGCTACATAAACGCCAAGGCACTGGCTTGGGCCTAACCATCTCCCAAAGCCTAATCACCGCTATGGATGGCAAATTAACCGTAACCAGCACTGTGGGTCAAAGCACCTGCTTTCACTTGCAATTGCCCGCAGAAGCGGTTTCATCATTGCAAGAAGCTGTGGCAGAAGTAGATGCGCCGCGCGTGACCGGATACCGCCGCACACACGGCGAAGGGCCATTTTGCCTGTTGGTGGTAGATGATTTAGCAGAAAACCGCGAAGTGCTTAAACAACTGTTTACCCCACTGGGCTTTGCCTGGCAAGAAGCCGAGAGCGGCATCCAGTGCCTAACCCTGGCAGAAACCTGGTCGGCGACAGCGCCAGTACCCGATTTAATTCTAATGGACTTACGTATGCCCGGCTACGGCGGCGTTCCTGCGCTGGATGGCTTGGAAACAACCCGCCGCCTACGCGCCATGCCATCCTTGCGCCAAATGCCCATCATCGCTGTCTCGGCCAGCGCATTTGGCGAAGACCGCACACAAGCCCTGGCCGCTGGCTGCAATGATCACCTGCCTAAACCCGTGCATCTGCGGCAACTGCTGCAAATCGTGGCCACCTATTTGCCCATCACTTGGATTTATCAAGCGCAAACAACCGAGGAGGATGCCCCTGCTCCCCTTACCCCTGCCCAACGCGAATTGGCGCTAACCCTGATAAAGCGCGGCGATATGCGTAGCATCCTAGCTGAGTTAACCCAATGGGCCAATCAAGCCAACAGCCCAAACGAGGCAGAAAAATTGTTAAGCCTAGCCCAACATTTCAAACTTAAAGAACTACGTCGCGCTCTGGAGTGATTTTAGCCATTCCATCCCAGCAAGCACTGGCTGCAAAATTTCGTCCTCTGCCCAAAACGCATCTTTTGTAGCAGCGCTAATTTGCGTAAACCATTATTACCATTTCCCCGCGCCTGTGGGATAATCGCGCAGACGGGATTTGATTGACTGCGTCGAATAACCATTTCCCCGCGCCTGTGGGATAATCAAATGAACTGGCCTTCCCACTGGCCGGATAAAAATCAAAAAATAAGGAGGCGTTCATGAAGTTCAAACGCATCATCGCGTTCTGCCTGCTGGGTCTGAGCGCGGGCATCCACGCTGCGCCGCCAACCCCCAAAGAATCACAAGTCAAGGCGGTTTATCTCAACGGCTATGCCAAGTTCATCAAATGGCCGTCCAGTACCTTTAGCAGCGCCGATGCGCCATTTCGCATCTGTGTGTTCGGCGAGAGTCCGTTCGGCAACGCGCTGAACTTGACCGTGGCAAACGAAACCCTGCACGGGCGGCAGGTGCAGGCGGAGTATATCGCCAGCCAGGATCAAATTCCGCTATGCCAAATCCTGTATATCAGTGACTCCGAGCAAATCCGCCTGGAAACCATTCTCGCCACTGCGCAACAATATCCGGTGCTGACGGTCAGCGATCTGGACAATTTCGTGCAGAAAGGTGGCATGATCCAGTTCTACGCCAAGGGCAATACCGTCCGTTTTTTCATAGACCCCGCCACGCTGCGCGAAAAGGGATTGGAGCCGAACGCCAATTTGTTGCGCATCGCTGATGTGGTGTCGGATAACAAAGGGGAGGAGGGACAATGAAAAATCGAATTGGCAAGTTCCTGGCTGGACTGGCGGCGTTGCTACTCAGCGCACAAGGCATGGCGCAAAGCGCCACAAACGACGAAGCATCAACCATCGCATACCTGAAGGGCCTGGATTTCGCCCAGTTGCAGGAAGTCGAGGTGAGCCTGGATGACGTGTTCGATGTATTTGACGGGCTGGTCAACCGGCGCAAGGTCAAAGTGGCTTCTGGGGTGGAGCAATCCATGTCTCGCGCCCCGTCCGTGACCAGCGTGATCACCGCGCAAGACATTGAAGCCACAGGTGCCAACGATTTAGACGAAATCTTGGAAAGTGTGCCCGGCCTGCATGTGTCCTGGGATAATTTTTACGACCCAATTTACAGCATACGCGGTTTGCACTCGGTGACCAATCCCGAAGTGTTGCTGCTGGTCAACGGCATTCCCATGCGCGATCTGAGCGCTGGCAACCGGGGTGTGGCCTGGGGCGGAATGCCGGTTAGAAATATCGCCCGTATCGAGATCATCCGTGGCCCTGGCTCGGCAGTGCATGGCGCGGATGCTTTTTCCGGGGTGATCAATGTGATCACCAAGCAAGCGCAAGATATTCAGGGCACGGAAATCGGCGGGCGCGTGGGCAGTAATCAAACCTACGACACATGGGTGTTGCACAGCGGAAGCTGGGCGGGAATGGATGTAGCTGTGTCGGTGGAACTGCAAGACAGCAACGGACCAGATGAGATGATTCAGGCAGATCGGCAAAGCCTGATAGACAGCCGTACCGGCACCAGCGCCTCGCTCGCTCCAGGGCCGGTGCAACGCCAACGTCAGCGGGTAGATGCGCGGGTGGATGTGAGCCACGATCATTGGCGGCTGCGCGCGGGTTTTCAGGGCCGCGACAAGCTGGGCACCGGCGCGGGCGTGGCACAATCGCTCGACCCGCAAGGCGAAATCAGCGAGAACCGTTACAATCTCGATGTGACGTACCACAATCCCACCTTAACGCCGCACTGGGATGTCACTGCCCTGTTGAGCTTTCAAGATCGGCGCTTTGAGATGGACAAAATCGGTCTGTTTCCGCCCGGTACGCGCCAGCCGTTTCCCGGCAATCCGCAAGGCGCGGTCTATGCCGATGGCGTATGGCAAGATGTCCGGCTCTACCAGCGTTACAGCCGACTGGAATTGGACGGTTTGTATAGCGGCTGGCAAGGCCATCTGCTACGCCTGGGCGCGGGTTACGCTTACGAGGATGCGCATGAAACCGGCTATACCACCAATCGCGGGCTGGGGGCTGATCTGAAACCGATTCCGCCCAATATCGGTGGTGTAGTATTGGATGACACGCCAGCCGTGATTGTGCCGGAAAAATTGCGCAAAAACGCGCATCTGTTTATCCAGGATACTTATGCGTTCGCAGATAGTTGGGAATTGACTGCGGGCTTGCGCTACGATGAATATTCGGATTTTGGCAATACGCTGAATCCACGTGCCGCACTGGTTTGGCAGACCACCCCAACCCTGACCACCAAGCTGTTGTATGGGCAGGCATTCCGCGCGCCATCCTTCCGCGAGTTGTACGTCTATAATAATGTGTATCGCGGCAATGCCGGACTTCAACCGGAAAGTATCTCGACCTGGGAACTGGCCCTGGATTGGCGCGCCAGCGAAACGGTGAACGTGACCGCCAATGTGTTCCGCTATGCAGTGGAAGACAAAATATTGTTTGTGCCGCTGGCCGGCACGACGTTACTCCACGCGGAAAATCACGGAACCCAGTCAGGACAGGGAATGGAACTGGAAGCGCGTTGGAAACTCGGCCCACGTGCCAGCCTGTTATTTAACTTCGCCCATGCCCGCAACGAAAACGAACACGGTCAGGATATTGGCGATTACCCGCACTATTCCGCGTATTTGCGCGGCGACTGGCTGCTGTGGCCGAATTGGTATCTAAACGCGCAAGCCAACTGGATAGACAGCCGCCAGCGCCAGCCTGGCGACAGCCGCCCTGAGATGGACGACTACACCAGTGTGGATTTGACCTTGCGCTACAAAAATATTCACGCCGACAAATGGAATTTCGCGTTAGGCGCACGTAATTTGTTCGACACGGATCGGCGCGAGTCGGTATCGGCGGATATTCCCGGTGATTTGCCGCTGCCTGGCCGCGAGTTCTTCGTTGAGTTGCGTTATCGCTTTTAGGATATGGCCAGAAATCATATCCCCGCACGTCTCGTGGTGAATTGTGAGTTATGAACTATGAATGATTCATTCATAAGTAGGTTAGAGTAAATGAACGGATATTTTGGAGTGTCAAGCCGTAGCTTGACACTGTGCCAAGCACTCCAGAACTTTTACGTCCCTACTTAATTCACCATTCATAATTTAGCGCCCTTGCACGCTTTTGAGCGAACGCGCCCATGGTTGCGTGGCGCGCACAGCGGGCGGCAGTTGTGCTTTGGCGGCCTCCGCTGCTTGGCGTGTGGGATATACGCCCTGCACCAGCACAAACCAATCTTTATTATTGCGACTGGCCTTGAAGACCGCCAAATCGCCGGTCAGGCCATGGTGCTGAATAAATTGGCGCACGCTGTCTAACTCATGCGATCCCATCAGTTGCACGGTGTACGCATTGGGGTCTTGCTGGCGTAGCCAAGCAGAATCGGGCAATGGCGTGGGTTGCGCCGCCCCCGTTTGCGCGGGTGGGGATTCTTCCGCAGCCGAGGTGGGCGGCGGTAGCGCAAGCGGCGGTTTGGGCGGCGTAGCCGACGGCGGTGCGGGCGGCAACACGGGCGCGGGTGGCAATTGATGGAATTGCGGGGAAAGCAAGTCCGGCGGCGGGTTTTCAGCGGGCAATGGCAAGTCCACGGTTTTGTGCGGCACCTCGGCCTGCGCTGGCGCGGGGGATGGCGCGGTTTGTGACCTCGGCGCGGCGGGTTCAGTGGCTTGGCGCAGGCCAAACCATGCCAAGCCGCTGGCCAGCGCGCTGGCCAACGCAATGGCTCCGCCCCATTTTAACCACTGCGCCAGACGTGCTGGTGTTGTAGTTGCAGTAGGGGCATCTTTTGTGGATGCACTCCATGCTGGGCGCGCGCTGGCCAGGTGTTGTAAGCCACCTGGCAAGCCATTGGCCTGTGCGTGCCATTGGCGTACCACCGCGCTGTCCCATGACGCGCCCGGGAACTTGGCGCGTAGATAATCCGCTGCTTGTGCTGGGCTGAACGGCGGAATGTCCAGGGTATGAATCAGACTGTTGCGCAACACGCCGAATTCCGGCGTAACGAACAAGCTGGTGATTTGCGGTTCGCACCCCATCAGCAAACGCAAGCGGGTGTGGGGCTGGCCGGTCATGCTCAGTTCAATCAGCCAGCGCAGCGTTTCCAGCGGCAGCATGTGGGCGTCATCCACGCAGAGAATGGGCATTTCGCCATTAAATCGTGCGGCAGCTATGGCCACGCGCAAAGCGTCTGCCAGCGTGTCAAGCGAGGTACTGTCCGTGCTGAGCCGGAATGCCTGGTTGAGCGCGGAAAACAACGTATTTTCAACGATGGTGGGGCTGCCGGTGAGGCTGATGAGTTTCCAATTTTCTTGGGCATTGGCCAGGATTTGGCGTAAAAAAATCGTTTTGCCCGCGCCCCGCTCTGCCATGATGAGCAGTAACTGGTCGCTGTTTACCAGTAAATGCTGTACCAGGTTGAGGCGTTGTGCCAATTCTGGGGTGAGAAAAAAATCGCCTCCTGGTGTCCCAGTCGGGGCGGTAATTTCGCTAGTCATGCGTTTTGCCTGGTTACGTCAAAGTATGCGGTTCAAATATACGCTCATATTCGCTGATGGCGTAACGGTCGGTCATGCCGGCAATGTAATCGGCTACTGCGCGGGCGCGAGCCATTTCCATGCCCAGCGCTTGACGCGCGCGCGCAATCGCGGCGCGGGTTTCCGGCGGTAGCAAACGGTCGTCCTGTACGAATGCGTCGAACAACTGGGTGACAATGCGTTGTGCCTTGACCGACATGCGATGCACACGGTAATGCCAATACACCTGCGTTTGCAAAAATTGCTTTAATTCCAAATGCAATTCCATCATGTTGGCGCTAAATGTAATCATGGATCCATGGATGGAAGCGCGCACTTCGGCCAGGCTTTTGGGTGCGATAGCCTCCAATTGCGCCTGGCTGGTTTCAATTAAATTGCCGACTTGGGCGTTAATCATGCGCCGTATGGTTTCATGGATAGCGCGCCTGGGTTCCAGCCTCGGCCATTGCGCGTTGACTTTATTATAATGTGCAGCAAACAGTGGCTGGCTATTTAATTGCGCAAGCGTAATCAGTCCGGCGCGCAGGCCGTCGTCCACATCATGGTTGTTGTAGGTGATTTCATCGGCCAAATTTACCACCTGCGCTTCCAGTGTGGTGTGCTGACCCGCAATCGCGCACGCACCGAGATGGCGGGCGCGATCCGGCCCGGAATGTTTGAGCAAGCCTTCGCGCGTTTCAAACATCAGGTTCAGGCCATCAAATTCGGCATAGCGGCGTTCCAGTTCGTCCACCACGCGCAGTGATTGTAAATTGTGCTCGAATCCGCCGTAAGCACGCATACAGGCATTCAGCGCATCCTGGCCCGCATGACCAAACGGCGGATGACCCAAGTCATGCGCTAACGCAATGGCTTCGGTCAGATGTGGGTTCAAACGCAAATTATCGGCAATGGTACGGCTGATTTGCGCCACTTCCAGCGAATGGGTGAGGCGGGTGCGGAAGTGGTCGCCAACATGGTTGACAAATACCTGGGTTTTGTATTCCAAACGGCGGAAGGCGGAGGAATGGATGATGCGGTCGCGGTCGCGCTGAAATTCCGAGCGGTACGGCCCTGGCCCTGGCTCGGCTACGCGGCGTCCGCGCGAGTTGGCGTCGCAGGCAGCGTAGGGTGCCAACTCAGCCATGCACGGCCTCGCGCCCTTGTTTCAGCGTGTCACGCAATGCGTCCGTGCTCGCCGGTGTCCCGCTGGCGCAGGTGTGGATGATGGCATTACCGATTTCTTTGAGTAAAATCAGCCGAAGATTGCCACTGCTAATTTTTTTATCTACCTTCATCAATTCCAGTATGGCGTCTATGTTCAATTCTGCCGGAATTCGCGTTGGCAGGCCAAAGGCCCACAGCAGTCCGGCGATGCGGTCCAATTCATCGCGCCCAATCCAGCCTAAGCGTGCGGACAAATCTGCGGCCAGATACATGCCAATGGCCACAGCTTCGCCATGCAGCACACGGCCATAGCCCATGCCAGTTTCAATGGCATGACCAAAAGTATGCCCTAAGTTGAGCAAAGCGCGGTCGCCCGCTTCGCGTTCATCGTGGCCCACCACCTGCGCTTTATTGTGGCAAGAGCGTTCAATGGCGAATGCCAGCGCCTCGGGGTCACGCGCCAGCAGCGCTGCGCAATGGGCTTCCAGCCAGCCAAAGAATTCAGCATCGCGGATTAAGCCGTATTTCATTACTTCCGCCAAGCCAGCGCGCAATTGGCGGTCATCCAGAGTGTTTAGCGTGGTCGTGTCAATGAGGACACAGCGCGGCTGGTAAAACGCGCCAATCATGTTTTTGCCCAACGGATGATTCACGCCGGTTTTGCCGCCCACCGAGGAATCCACTTGCGCCAATAGTGTGGTCGGGATTTGGATGAAATGCACGCCGCGCTGGTAGCAGGCAGCGGCAAAGCCGGTCATGTCGCCCACCACGCCGCCGCCCAGTGCCACCAGCGTGCAATTGCGTTCATAATGGCGCGTCAGCAAGCCGTCAAAAATGCGGTTCATCACTTCCAGAGTTTTGTATTCTTCGCCATCCGGCAATATCACCGATTCCACGGCAAAATCGTGAAATGCCGCCTGCGCACGTTCTAGGTACAGCGGCGCAACTGTGGTGTTGCTGACAATCAACACTTGCGTGCCCAATACATGCGGCGCAACCAACGCGGCATCGCCCAGTAGGCGCTCGCCGATATAAATCGGGTAACTGCGTGTATCCAAATCAACAGTCAATGTTTTCATCAAAATTCATCCGAGGGTTGAATAATCGGTTCACTGGGCGCGGGATAGCCCAGGCAATGCAGAATTTCCTGCACCACGGCATGAACGCTGCGCGTCCCGGTGTCTACCGTGATTTCTGCAGTGGCTTCGTACAACGGGCGACGTTCCTCTAAAATCAAGCGCATACGTTCTTCTGGGTTCTCGGTTTTCAGCAACGGGCGGTTGCTGTTGCGCGCGGTGCGGCGCAGCAGTTGCTGCAATGGCGCGGTTAGATAAATCACCCGCCCGCGCTCGCGTAAATGCGCACGGTTGTCCGCGTGCAACACCGCGCCTCCCCCCGTGGCAAGCACGATACCACTTTGTTGCGTCAACTCCGCCAACGCCTCGCGCTCGCGCTTGCGGAATCCCGCTTCGCCCTCTAATTCAAAAATCAGCGGAATCACCGCGCCTGTGCGTTTTTCAATTTCCTTGTCGCTGTCAATGAACACACGATGCAAGGTATTCGCCAATTGCTTGCCAATCGTGGTTTTGCCCACACCCATGGGGCCTATTAAAAATAAACTGGGCAATTCTACCATTTTTTACCCTCCATCACGCACCGCCAATTTTTCATGTTATCCAAATTATCTTTAACTTATGTTATGCTTTTTTTTACCTCAGGGCGGGGATAAACCACCGCCTACGCCCGCATCGGGCGGGGATAAACCACGGGCGGGGATAAACCACCGCCCCTACACAAACCAACCTAGAGTGTCTATGGAACCAACGATAAAACAAACGGATGCGCGGGAAAAACAAGACCCCACCGCATCCAGACGGCGTTTTATCGCCAATCTGGAGCCATCGCGGCGCGGTTTTGTCACCAATTATCCCAATTTTCAACACTGGAAAAAAATTACGCCCAGCCAGGTAGGGAATGCAGGTGCACTGAATGTGTATGTGCATATTCCGTTTTGCGCACAGCAATGCGCCTATTGTTACTACCGCACTGTGACTGGCCGCCGTAAATCAGAGATGGACAGATATGTAGACGCGCTGTGCAAAGAAATTGAAATTTCTTGCAAACACTTCCATTTACGCCACCGTCCAATCCACTCCATCTACTTTGGCGGCGGCACACCAACCTTGTTAGACGAGCGTTCGCTGACCAAAATTGTTGATGCGCTACATAAATATCTCAAGCTGGACGACAAAAACATGCCCGAGTTTACCGTGGAAGGTGAACCGGTCACGCTGATTAAGAAGAAAGCCGATGCGCTGAAAAAGTTAGGCGTCAACCGCATCAGCATGGGTGTGCAATCGTTGTGCGACGCTGTGCTGAAATTGTCCAACCGCCAGGATAGCGAAGAAAAAGTGCTGCGCGCCATTCAGTTTGCCCAAGAGACCAGCTCGGTGGTCAATATTGATTTAATGAGCGGTCTGGCTGGCGAACGCATGGACACTTGGCAATACACGGTGAAGCGCGCGCTGCAAACCGGAGTGGAGAGCATCACGGTATACAAAACCGAATTATATGCGAACACGCAATATTTCAAGGATTTGCGCAACGAAAAAATTGAATTGCCCGACGATGAACAAGAAATTGAATTCATGCGCTACGCCATGGAGCAATTCGCGCAAGCCAATTACCTGCCCTGGTGCTTCTTTACGTTCACCAAAGACGGCAAATACCAACACGTCCATGCTTCGCGTATCTGGGAAGGCGAGGATTATTTCCCGTTCGGCGTATCCGCGTTTGGGCGGCTGGGCATGGATTTATTTCAAAATACCAATGACGTGGACAATTACATTGCGCAGGTGGAAAAAGGCGAAATTCCGATTTTTCGCGGCCATCGCATGAATCCGCTTGATGAAATCGCGCGCGAGGCGCTGTTGGGGCTGAAGTTGAACCGCCTGGATTATGGTCATTTTCGTAATAAATTCGGTTTTAACCTAGACACCGTGTACGGCAGCGCGGTGGAAGAACTCATCCAAAAGGGCTATGTGCAACGCCAAGACGGCAAGTTGATGCTCACCCATGAAGGCATGGTACAAGGCGATTACAGCGGCAAATATTTAGCCATGGCATTGATTCAACAACATACCTCATGATTTATTAGTTTATGAATTATGAATTATGAGTTATTAATAATTCAGTAACTTCTCATTAACCCCCGGCAAAACTATTTAACCATCTGCTGAGATTGG
>DYPE01000004.1:0-6874 GCA_020720085.1 Dichelobacter nodosus
AATCGACAGATAACGTAGGCGTCCATTGTGAACGGAAACCTAACTCATAGGCCATTACTACTTCAGATTCAAATAACTTAGAACCTGTCCCACGAATTGTTAGTGGTGTAGGATAAAATGGATTTTGTATACGCAAAGCGTTCACTTCTGTTAATGAGTCATGCTCTGCCCTAGATGGTGCACGTATGGCACGCGAAATGGCCGCCCACCAAGAGGTTTGATTAGTAGGCGTCCACAATAAACGCAAATTAGGTTGTGTCTCCCAGCCACTGTAATCATTATGTTCTATTTTGCTGCCCACAATAAATTTTAGTTTATCTGGAATAATTTGATAATCATACTGCCCAAACGCACTGAATAGATTGTCTTGACGTTTTTCTGGAATAAATGACAGGCTGGGGCGAATTTCAAATTCATTCCATTGGCTACGATAGCCTACGCCCCAAATAAATTCATGACCAGGGTGTAATTTTAGTTGGTGCTGAAAGGTTATATCGAAGGTTTGTGTTTGCAACGTATTAACTAAGATATTTCGCTGATAATAATCGTAATACCCCAATATTTGGATATTAGCATATTCAGATTGTTGGCTTTCCCACTTCCCTACCAAATTGGCACCCTCTATTTCAGCCTGGCCTGGTGCAAAGCTCAACCAATTAATTTCATTCTGTTCAGAGGAATACATGTCCCCTTGCACTGTCCACTGGCTTTTGTCGGCTTGCTTACCATCCACACGAAATCCAGCCTGGGTCTTTTTCCAACCATCCTCGGCCACAGATTTGGAAAAATCATCATACTGCTCGGTCTTGGCATAAACCCGGTAATGAGTGTTTTCATTAAGCGCGCCGCCATAGCGCAATGCGGTAAAATATTCCAATGCATTGCCGCCTCCCGCCGTGACCAGGCCACCCTGGGTGTCGGCGGCATTTTTGGTCATAATGTTGATTACACCATTGACAGCATTCGCCCCCCACAGCGTGCCGCCAGGGCCACGGATGACTTCAATGCGTTCAATGTCATCCAGCAAGGTGTCTACTGCGTCCCAGTACACCCCGGAAAACTCAGGCGTGTACACGCTACGGCCATCTACCAATACCAGCAGTTTAGAAGCGTAATAGCCATTAAACCCACGGGAAGACACGGCCCAGGCATGGCCATTGATGCGCGCCACTTCCAGGCCAGGCACCATGCGCAATACTTCGGCAATGGTGGTTGCACCAGAACGGCGAATATCCTCTTGACGGATAACATGAATGGCAGCAGGTGCCTCGCCGATTTTTTGTTTCTTTTTACTGACAGAGGTCACTTCAATTTGCAGTAACGCTTCTACATCTAACTCGGTATAATCCACTTCTTCCGCCCAGGCCGGAACTGAAACGATGGTGTAGGCACCCGCCAGTAGGCAGGGCGCGATAACGCCAGCCAGCCATGCCTCGGCGCGGATGGCGGTAAAAAAATCCGTCTGTTTGTTGAACCCAATTTTAGATTGCTGCTGCAAGCATGCGCAAATCATAACTCATCCTATACAATACTTGAGAAACCCATACGTTCTGCTGGCGTGGCTGTCTGGCATAGCATGCCATTAACATAAATATTTTTCATTCAGTATATCCTGTTGCCCACTTTTTTGGAAATACACGCATGAATTTCATCCCCCCCCACGAAAACTGTAATACCCTCTTAGAGTTGCTACAACACCAAGCCAATGTCTATGGTGAAAAGCCGTTGTACCGTTTCCTAAAGGACGGTGAAACGGTGGCCGGTATCCTGAGTTTTAGCGCGCTGACAAAGCAATCTTTATGCCTGGCCAGCCTGTTACGCCAACGTATCGCCCCTGGCGAGCGCGCGTTGTTGTTGCTACAACCTGGACTGCCCTATATTCAGGCATTTTTTGCCTGTGTAAGCGCTGGTATCATCGCTGTCCCTACCTACCCGCCGCGCGGCAACCGTAAAGATGAACGGATTCAAGGTATTCTTGCGGATTGCGGCCCGGCCCTGGTGCTGTCAGACCAGGAAACCCATGCTGCGCTTACGCGCCATGCCGAGTTACATGCCGCACTGTTGGCGCTGCCGTGGTTATTGTTGGACAACACGCCGCTGGACAACGTCGACTGCCGTTTACCCTCTGCCCCGCGTGCGCAAGACATCGCTTTTTTACAATACACCTCCGGTTCTACAGGTAACCCCAAGGGCGTGATGGTCACGCACCACAACCTATTGCATAATTCCGTGCTTATCCAACATCAGCTCAGTTTCCATGAGCAGGACAATGCCGTGTTCTGGCTGCCGCCCTACCACGACATGGGCTTGATTGGCGGCATAGTGCAACCGCTGTTCGCGGGCATGACTACTACCTTGATGACGCCTGCATCCTTTTTGCAAAAGCCCGTGCGTTGGTTGCAAGCCATTACCGACTACCAGGGCACGGGCACTGCTGCGCCGAACTTCGCGTATGAATTGTGCGTGGATAAAATCACGCCAGCACAAAAAGCGTCTCTGCGCTTAGAACAGTGGCGCATAGCACTCAATGGCGCGGAACCCGTACGCGCCGCTACCTTGCGCCGCTTTGCTGCGACTTTTGCAGAATGCGGTTTTGACCCAACTGCATTTTGCCCAGCCTATGGCATGGCCGAAGCCACACTGATGATTTCGGGAATTCGGCGCGCTAGCCCATACCGCACGCTAACCGTGTGCGCACAGGCATTGCGCCAGCACACAGTCAAAGCACAGGCCGAACCTGGCGATGGCGGTTCTTCGCCTAGGTCGGGCGTGGAGGTAGAAACTTCAGTGAGCTGCGGCCCACTGGGCCTGGGCTTGGAAGTTTGTATCGTTGATCCAGACAGTGGCGCATCCTGTGCAACGCATGAAGTGGGAGAGATTTGGATTCATGGCGACAGCGTGGCGCAAGGGTATTGGCAGCAGCCGCAAACCAGCCAGGAAATTTTCCAGGCTGTGCCGCAAGGGCATTGCAATGCAGGCAAGACCTTTTTGCGCACCGGCGATTTAGGGTTCTTGCACGACGGCGAATTGTTCATTACCGGGCGGCGCAAGGAAGTGATGATTATCCATGGCCGCAACTATTATCCGCAGGACGTGGAAAGTACGGTATGCCATTGCCATCCTGCCATCAATTCTACCTCGGTGGCCGCGTTCACCGTGCTTATAGAGGGTGAGGAAAAACTGTTCGTCGCGGCGGAATTGGATCGGCGGCTGAGTAAAGAACGGCAGCCAGCGCATCCTACGCGCACCATGGACAGCCTTGCCGCTGATCGGCGGACAGAAGTGGCGGAAGAATCCTCGCTTTTTCCGCCCGTGAGTGCGGCGTCCACGTCCGCTGAGCCGGAATTGCAGGAAATTATCCGCCTTATTCGCCTGGCGGTGTCAGAACAGATGGAGCTGCATGTACATGCGGTGTTGCTATTGCGCATCGGCAGCTTGCCCAAAACTTCCAGCGGTAAAATTCAGCGCTATTTATGTCGCGACGGTTTTGTCAAAGGAACCTTAAATATTGTGGGCAGTAGCTTACTGACCGACACGCTGGATTCTTGCCATAGCCGCGAGCCATTGCCAGCGTTTCCCGCTGATTTGTGGCAAGTGCCGACCATTGACCGCCGCCAATGGGTAGCGGATTACCTGCAAATCGTGCTGGCGCATAAATTGGGGCTGGCGGCCTGGCAAATTGACCAACAGTTGAGCTTGCATCAATTCGGCCTAGATTCGCTGGGCATGGTGGATGTGCAGCATCTGTTGCAGCAAACCATGGGGATTGAAGTGCCGCTCCCCTACTTGCTGGGCGAGGTTTCGCTCTTGCAGTTGGCTGGCCAATGTTTGGAATGGTTGGAGCGCGCGCCCGCGCCGCCGTCCGCACCGGAGCGGGTAACAGAAACTGAATATCCGCTGTCCTATAATCAGCAAGGCTTATGGTTTTTGTACCAATTGGCTCCTGAAAGTCCAGCTTACACGATTTTCCACGCCCTGCGTGTGCGTCCGGCGCTGAATCCGCGCCTGTTGGAAAAAGTGGTGGCAGCCTTGATCGAACGCCATGCGATGCTACGCACGGTGTTTCCGCACAACCACGGCAAACCTATGCAGCGCGTACTGGCTGATGCGCCGTATGTGTTTGAAGTGCATGATACTTCACTATGGCCGGAGGAAAAAATCCACGCCCATTTGCAGGAAGAAGGCCGCCGCCCGTTTGATCTGGCCCACGGCCCGTTATTGCGCATCCGGCTGCTGTTGCGCTCCAGCGACGAGCAAATTTTGTTTTTAGCCATTCACCACATTGGCACGGACTTATGGTCCATGCAACTGTTGCTGGATGATCTGGGACGGCTCTACCGCGCTGCCCAAACCGGGCAGCCCTTGCGCTTGCCAGAGTTGCCTGCCAATTACCTAGACTATGTGCAGTGGCAGCACACCCTGCTGGACGGCGCTAAAGGCAGCGCGTTATGGGACTACTGGCAACGCCAATTGGCTGGCGATTTGCCCATGCTGGCGTTGCCGGTAGACTACCCATATCCTGCTAAGCAAACCTTTATCGGCAACAATCATCTGTTCACTTTGAACGAGCGCCTCACGCAAACGCTGCACAGCCTGGCGCGGCAAACCAACTGCACGCTGTACATGGTGTTGTTGGCGTTGTTTCAAGTGTTGTTGCACCGTTACAGTGGCCAAGACGACATTATCGTAGCTTCGGCAGCCGCCGGGCGGAGCAAGCCGGAATTTCACGGCGTAATGGGGTATTTTGTCAACATGTTGCCCATCCGCGCGCGCTTCACTGATTTTGTCCAGGATGAGTTGACCATAGCGCAGGGCACAGAATTCCTTGAAGTATTGCGCCAAACTCGCCAATGCGTATTGGAAGCGCTGGAATACCAGCATTTCCCATTTCATTGGATGGTGGATCGGCTGGGCCTGGAACGCAGCGCCAGCCGTCAACCCTTGGCGCAAGTGGGATTTAGTCTGCAAAAACCACATAAATTGCCAGAATCTGCGCGCTTTATCCTCAACAGCCGCGATGCGCGCATGAATCTGTGGGGGCTGGAACTTGAGGCGTTCCCGTTAGAACAGCGCATCACCCAGTTTGAACTCACGCTATTTTTTGTGGAAGACAGCGGAAAACTGTTAGGTTCGCTGGAATACAATACCGCTTTGTTTGCGCCAGCCACCATCGCGCGTATGGCAGAGCACTATCAAAATCTGGCCATGGCCGTGGCACAACAGCCGTCCACGCGGATTGGCGCATTGGCCATGCTGGGCCACGACGAAAAAGAGGTACTGCTGCAACACTGGGCGGTGGGCGCGCCGCAGTATGAATTCCCGGCAATCGCCGGATTTCACCAACTGTGGGAACACTGGGCAACACGCACGCCGCAAGCCACAGCGCTGCATTACGCAGGTCAACGGTTCAGCTATGGCGAAGTCAACCAACGCGCCAATCAACTGGCGCACTACCTGCGCACGCATGGCGTCAGCACCGAACGGCTGGTAGGCATCGCCACGGGGCGTTGCCCAGAGATGATTGTCGCGTTATTGGCCGTGCTCAAGGCGGGTGGCGCATTCGTGCCGCTAGACCCGGAATATCCACCCGAGCGCTTGGCATTCATGATGGAAGATTCCGGCATGGGCTGGTTGCTGGCGCGCCGTGCGACTTTGGCCCATCTGCCAGAGGTTGACAAGTTGTCCTGCCAAGTGGCGCTCCTGGATGAATTGGATTTGTCTGGGTATGCTACGGAAAATCCCTTGCCTGTCAGCGGGTTGTCCAGTCTGGCCTATGTCATTTATACCTCGGGTTCCACGGGGAAGCCCAAGGGGGTGATGATCGAGCATCGTGGGCTGATTAACTTTTCCTTAGGCAAGGCGAGAATCTTAGAACTCTCCCCTGCCAGTTGCATGATGCAGATGGCGTCTTTTAGTTTTGATGCATCTATTTCTGAAATTACCAGCGCGCTAGGCAATGGAGCGGCTTTGCACTTGGGTGCCGGTTATAAAGTCCTCCCAGATGAATCGTTAGTAAATTTACTGCAAACGGATAAACTGTCTCATTTGATCATCACGCCTTCCGCGTTGGCCGTATTGCCGCGCAATGACCTGCCCGATCTTGCTTGTATCGTGGTAGCGGGCGAAGCCTGCCCCATTGAGTTGGTGCGCAACTGGGGCTATAGCCGTAAATTTTTTAATGCGTATGGCCCTACCGAAGCCACAATTTGTTCTAGCCTAAGCTTATGCGATCCCAATAGCGCCGAACCGCCCACCATAGGCAAACCATTTGATCACATCCGCAATTACATTTTGGATCCTTATGGCCAACCGGTGCCAATCGGCGTAGCAGGTGAATTGTACATTGGCGGCATCGGCGTAGCACGCGGCTATCTCAACCGTCCAGAACTCACGGCGCAACGTTTTTTGCCCGATCCGTTTGCGCCGCAAGGCGGGCGCATGTACCGCACCGGCGACCGTGCGCGCTGGCTGGCCAATGGTGAAATTGCGTTTCTTGGCCGCATGGACGCGCAAGTCAAACTGCGCGGCTTCCGTATCGAGCTGGGCGAAATTGAAAATCTGCTGTTGCAGCATCCGACCGTGCGCGAAGCTGCGGTGGTACTGCGTGAAACCCAAGACGGCGACCGACGGTTAGCGGCATATGTTGTGCCAACAGAAACGGTGGACAGCGCGCTACATGCGCAGAAAAAAGAGCAGTTCCTAGAAAACTGGCAAGCCCTTTACGAGGAAACGTACCAGCAAATCGAGGACATGGCAGACCCTACGTTTGTGGTGCAAGGTTGGAATAGCAGTTATACCGGTGCCCCCATTCCCTCAGAGGAAATGCGCGCTTGGGTGGAGGGTATTACGCAACGAATTATGGAATTAAAACCGC
>DYPE01000004.1:6974-11821 GCA_020720085.1 Dichelobacter nodosus
GAAATGCGCGCTTGGGTGGAGGGTATTACGCAACGAATTATGGAATTAAAACCGCGCCGGGTGTTGGAAGTGGGCTGCGGCACAGGATTGCTGTTGTTCCCCATTGCGCCGCATTGTGAGATGTACTGGGGCACAGATTATTCAACAGCGGTTATCGCCAAGCTGCAAACCAATGTCCAGCGCGTGGGTGGTCTAGGTCATGTCCACCTGGAACAACGGTTTGCCCATGATTTTACTGGCTGGCATGTAGGACAATTTGACTGCGTTATCATCAACTCCGTCAGCCAATATTTTCCAGACGTGGAATATTTACGCCAAGTTCTGCTCGGTTTGTCGCAATGTATCGCGCCTGGCGGCGTTTTGTTTGTAGGCGATGTGCGCAACTACCGCTTGCTAGAGCTATTTCACCAGAGTGTGACACGTTTCCGCCAGCCAGAACTCATGCCCGCACAACTGGATCAGCAAGCACGGCAAGCCATGCTCCGCGAAGCGGAATTGACCGTGGATCCACGATTTTTTATGGCCTTTGCGAGTGAACAACCGGCTGTGGAATCCATTGGCATTGAACCAGAACGCAGCCGTTTCCGCAATGAAATGAGCCAGTTCCGCTATCATGCCATTCTGCGCTTCGCTGCTGCCCCCGGTGCCGTTGCCGATTCCTTGGCCATCACCTGGCAAGACTGGCAGCTTCACCCCATGTCTGCGTCAGGATTGGCGCGCCACCTGGCTGCGCAGCGTCCTGCTGGCTTTGGGCTACGCCACGTGAGCAACGCGCGCATCACAGAACTCCAACCTGGCGCGCAAGCTGGGATAGACCCGGACGAATGGTGGGAACTCGGCCAAGCGCTGGGATACCAGATATTGGTAAGCTGGGCCACCGGCTACTCGGACGGTGCGTATGACGTGTGTGCGGTACGCCAAGACTACAAAGACGCCATGCGTGCGGGTCAGCAGGCATTGGCCGTGCTCGCCAGGGAAACAGCAGGGGTGAACCATACAATTTGGCACAAATATACCAACACCCCGTTGCGCGATACCGGTGTGCCCCCGGAATTCATTGCACAGTTGCGCGATTATCTGCGCCAACGTCTGCCTGATTTCATGGTGCCCGCCGCACTGGTGGTTTTGCCCGTATTGCCGCGCACGCCAGGCGGCAAATTGGACCGCAATGCCTTGCCAGCGCCGGAAATACAAACCCGGGTGGATGGCGCGCAGCCACGCCAACCTGCGGAAGAATTGCTGGCAGGCATTTGGTGCGAAGTATTGGGATTGCCTGAAGTGGGCTTAGAAGACAATTTTTTTGCGCTGGGCGGGGATTCCATTCTCAGCATCCAGGTGGTTTCCCGCGCGCGCCAGGCAGGTTTACGCCTGACGCCTCAGTTGTTGCTACAACACCAAACCATCGCCAGCTTGGCGCGCGCCAGCCTGCGCCAGGCAGACATCCGCGCCGAGCAAACACCGGTCATTGGCATGGCACCGCTCACGCCCATCCAGCGCTGGTTTTTTGCCCAGGAATTAGCCCATCCCCATCATTTTAACCAAGCCCTGCTGTTATCCGTGCCACCCGAGTTGGACGAAACTGCCTTGCGCACGGCATTACAAACGCTATGCAATCATCACGATGCGTTGCGCTTGCGTTACCATCGCAGCGACAAGTCCGGCGTTTGGTCACAGACCTTTGCACCGTTGCTAGCAGAAACGCAGGCGGGAACGCCGCCGTGGGATGCGTTGTTGACTGTGTACAACACCCCACCATTTCCTGCCGCCATCGCGCTGACAGAAGTGCAACAGGTTATGGCAACGGTTCAAGCCTCATGCGACTTGGGCCAAGGCCCGCTGTTGCGCGCGCTGTGGCTGCGTGCGGCGTCTGGTGAAGGCCGGTTGCTGCTGGTTATTCACCATTTGGCGGTGGATGGCGTATCCTGGCCAATTTTGTTGGAAGATTTGGCCACCGCCTACCGCCAATACCAATATAGCCAACCCATACAATTGCCGACTAAAACCAGCTCTTACCAGCAATGGGCCGGGCAGTTGGCGGATTTGGCCGAGGCGTTGACCAGCGAATTGGCGTGGTGGACGCCGCCTGTGCACTACCAGCATTTACCTGCGGATGGTGAGTTGGCGGGGCAAGCGCTGGCAGGCACGCTGGACAACCGTATGGGCAATAGCCAAACCCTGCATATTCAACTGGATGCTGAACGTTCGCGCATACTGACGCAAGACGGCCCGGCCAAAACCCAGGCGAATATGGATGTCCTGTTATTGGCGGCGTTATGCCGTGCCGTGCGGGAATGGCTGGCAGACGCGGGGCAGGACGTGGATGGCGGCGGGCCATTGTTGTTGGATATGGAAAGCCATGGCCGCGAAGACCTGCTTGAAGACACCGATGTGTCGCGCACCGTGGGCTGGTTTACCGCGCTTTACCCGGTGTGTTTAGACCTCACGGGTCAAGCGTCTATGCTGGCCTGGGTGCAAGCGGTGCACGCACAATTGGCGCGCGTGCCCAACCACGGCGTGGGATACGGACTGCTGCGCTATCTTCACCCCGATCCAAGCGTGCGCCGTTGCCTGGAAGTTTGGCCGCAAGCGCGGCTGGGCTTTAATTATCTGGGCCAATTCGACGCCACTTTCCGCCGTGCGGGCGTTTTCCAGTGGGCAAACGAATCACCCGGCCCGTTGTGGGCTGCCGATAACCAGCGCTACCATTGGTTGGACATCAATGGCTGGATGATCAACAGCCAATTAGAATTTTCCTGGACCTACCATCCTGGGTTAAACGCAGCAGCCAGCATTCAGCGCTTGGCAGACGGATTTCAGCGGGCATTAGCAGAATTGGCCGACAGCTTGCGTACATTGACACCATGGCCGCATGGTGTGTTTCATTTACCACCAGCGGATTTGCAAACAGTGATGCAGGCTATGACGGCGGCAGATGAGGCGTTTTATCCGCTGACTCCGACGCAGGCCGACATGTTGGCGCACCGTCTGCAAGTGCTGGACAGCGGACTGTATTTTACCCAGTTCCAATTGCGCTTGCAGGGGGCATTAGATGAAGCGCTGTTCCGCCAAGCTTGGCAGCAAACTGCCAGCAATCAACCTGTGTTGCGCACGCGCTTCCTATGGCAAGGCATGGAAACGCCCTTACAAATCGTGGGCGCGCCCCAACCACTATGTTGGCAATCACATGATTTTATAAATTTATCGCCAGAAGACAGCGATCTGGCTTGGCAACAACTGCTGGCTGCCGAACGCAGGCAAGGATTCGATCCTGCTGTTGCGCCGTTATGCCGTTATGTACTGGTGCGCGAAAGCGCCGATGTCTGGCGGTTTTTGTGGAATGTGCCACATGTACTGATGGACGGCTGGTCATCGCCAGTGGTGTTGCAACAAGTTTTTTCCAGCTACTACGCCATGTTGCAACAAAGCCAAGCGGCAACAGTGCTGCCCGCGCCCGCATTTGTGGAATTTTTGGCCTGGCGGCAAAAACTACGCGACAATGCCGGAAAAACCATGCTGTTCTGGCGGCGCGAATTGCAGGATTGGCCCGGCCCAGCTCAGTTCCCAACAAATGCATTCGCGCCAACCGCGCTTACACGCTACGTGGACAGTGTACTCCACCTCCCCCCCGAGGATACCGCCGTGTTGCAAAGTCTAATCCGCAAACAGGCGATTACCGCCAGCACCTTGCTGCAAGCCGCGTGGGCGGTGTTGCTGGCGCGCCACAGCGGCCAAAACGACATTGTCTTTGGTGTCACCGTGGCCGGGCGGCCTGCGGAATTGCCACATGTGGAACAACGGGTAGGCATGTACATCAACACCGTGCCAGTGCGCGTAAAAATACAGCCAGAACTGGCGCTGAAAGATTGGCTGCAACACCTGCAAGCCGCGCAAATCGAGCGCCAGCCGCACGAGTGGGCGGGATTGGCGGAAATTCAAACTTGGCTAGACCCGGAACACGGGCGTAACCCGGAACACGGGCGTAGCATGGCGCAACCGCTGTTTACGACCCACTTCCGCTACCAAAATTACCCGTTGGACAGGGGCGCGCTGGCCGCGAACCTGCCGGACTTGCGCATTACCTCGGTGGAATGGGTAGACTGGTGGCATTATCCGCTCAATCTTATGATTGTTCCTGGCGAATCCTTGCAAATTTGGCTAAGCCATGACACACAACATTACGCCACTGCCACGGTAGAAACTTGGTTGGCGGAGTATGCCCAGTTATTGCGCGCAGTCAAGACAGGCGGCGAAACACGCACGGTAGGAGAATGGCTGGCAGCCACGTAACAGGAGTAAACCGTATGGAGTTATCTTTATTCTGGACCGCCGCGTTGACGTATCCGGCGGTGTTTTTCACCATCCCGCTGGGTATCTTGCTGATTTACTGGCTATTGGTGATACTCGGCACGCTGGATTTGGATTTGCTGCCCGATTTAGAGCACGGCCCTGGTCATTGGCCAGCGGTGCTGGGCTTGAGCGAAGGCGTGCCGGTCATGATTGTGGTGAGCCTGTTGGTGTTCAGCGGCTGGCTGATCAGTATGCCCGCCACGGCCTGGCTGGTGCTGTCCCTGCCGGGCACCGGCCTGCAAATGCTGGCAGGCACGGGCGTGCTGGCAGTGGCCGGATTTTTGGCGTTATGGCTGACCGCCGCGCTGTCGTGGCCATTGCGCCGCCTGTTCAGCCAGGACACAAGCCATGCCCGCGAGCGGCTGGAAGGCAAAATGTGCACCATCACCACCAGCCGCGTGGACAGCAAATTCGGTCAGGCGCAATACGAGGATGGTGGTGCGGGATTGATTCTTTCCGTGCGTTACGCCCGTGTTCCGGGCCACGCCCGTGTTCCGGGC
>DYPE01000004.1:11921-35087 GCA_020720085.1 Dichelobacter nodosus
ACGCCCGTGTTCCGGGCCACGCCCGTGTTCCGGGCGCAGAAGCGCCCAATCTCCTGACCAAGGGTTCCAAGGCGGTGATTCTGGCATATAATGCCGAAGACAATACTTACTGGGTCACCGCGCTGGAAGATATTTTGCGCGATGACAGGCCGGATACACTTTAAGGAGATAAGATTATGACTTTTTCCACCAGTCTGGTCATTTGGTCCATTCTGATTTTTTCCGTCATTACATTTGGCGTGCTGACGTTCATCGTCAGTTTTTTTCAAAAAGTTGAGCAAGGCAAAGCGCTCATCGTCAACACCATGAAATCTGAGCCAGTGGTGACATTCACCGGGAGAGTGGTGCTGCCGGTGATTCACAAAGCGGAAATCATGGATATTTCGCTGAAAACCATAGAAATCGACCGACGCGGCAAGGATGGTTTGATTTGCCGCGACAATATCCGGGCGGACATTAAAGTCACATTTTTCGTGCGCGTCAACAAAACCGCTGAAGATGTGCTCAAAGTGGCGCAAGCCATTGGTTGTGCGCGCGCTTCTGACCCGGCTACGCTGGAGGAATTGTTTAACGCCAAATTTTCCGAAGCGCTGAAAAGCGTGGGAAAACAATTGGATTTTGAGGATTTATATAAAGAACGCGATTCATTCCGCGACCAAATCATTGAGCTGATTGGCACGCATCTCAACGGCTATGTGCTAGAAGACGCAGCCATTGATTTTCTTGAACAAACGCCATTATCCTCCCTAGACCCGTCCAATATTCTGGATGCGCAAGGCATACGCAAAATCACGGAATTGACCTCGCAACAGCATGTGTACACCAATGAATTTGAAAACCAAGAGCGGATGAAAATCACCCAGCAGAATGTTACTGCCCAGGAAGCTATTCTGGAAATGGAGCGCCGCCAGGCTGATGCCATAGCCAAACAACAACGCGAAATCCAGACCGTGAAAGACCGCGAGGCTGCCGAGATTGCCCTGGTGGCAGCGCAAGAAAAACGCCGCAGCGAAGAGGCGCGGTTAGAATCTGAAGAGCAAATTGGCATCCGCGATATTAATAAGCAACGCGAAATGGAAGTAGCAGAACAAAACCGCCGCCGCGTAGTGGGTATAGAAGAAGAACGGGTGAATTTGGCGCGTGAGCAGGAAGTGATTGCCCGCGAACGCGAAATCGCGCTGTTACGTATTGCCAAAGAAAAAGCAGTGGAACAGGAGAAACGCGATATTGCCAGTGTCATCCGCGAACGCATCGCGGTGGAAAAAACCGTGGCCGAAGAAGAAGAACGCATCAAGGAATTGCGCATGGTCGAGGAAGCCAAGCGCGAAAAACAAGTGACCATTTTAATGGCTGAGGCAGCGGCGCAAGAAGAATTGGTCAAAGACATCAAAAAAGCCGAGGCGCAAGAACAAGTGGCCCGCCACAAGGCGCAAGAGCAACTGACCCTGGCTGAAGCGGAACAACAGATTGCCGACAAAAAAGCCTTTGCCAAGATTCGCCTGGCCGAAGGAACACAAGCGGAAAATGCTGCTGCTGGGCTGGCGCAAGTGCGCGTCAAAGAAGCCAATGCCCTGGCCATAGAAAAAGAAGGCGCGGCGCAAGCCAAAGCGTTGCTGGAAAAAATGCAAGCCGAGGCAGGCGGTTTGGAACAAAAAGGCTTGGCTGAGGCGCGCGTGCGCGAAGCAGGCGCGCAAGCCACCGCCAAAGAGGGCACAGCGCAGGCCAACGCATTGTTGGAAAAAATGCAGGCCGAAGCCAGCGGCGAAGAGCAGAAGGGCATGGCCTTGATGCGCGTGCGTGAACAAGAAAGTGAAGTGATTGAGCGCAAAGGCGTGGCCGAGGCAACGGCATTGCGCGAAAAATGGCTGGCTGAGGCAGCGGGACTGACGGAGAAATTTAAGGCAATGGCAGCACTGACCGGCGATGTCAAGGCGCACGAGGAATTCCGCCTGCGCATGGAACAGCAACAGATATTGGCGCAAGCCGCGATTGACGGTCAAAAAGTGATGGCAGGCCATCAGGCGCAGGTGCTAGCAGAAGCGCTGAAACACGCCAAAATCGATATTGTGGGCGGCGATGAGGTCTTCTTTAACCGCTTGCTCAACGCCACTTCGCTGGCCAAATCTATGGACAGTTTCGTAAACCACAGCGCGACCACGCAAACCGTGTTGCACGATTATCTCAGCCAGAATGCCAGCATCGTGGAAGACATTAAACAAATTCTGGCCAATCCTGCTATGAACGCGCAAAATGTGCAACACTTAACTTTATCAGCCTTTTTGGCGCAATTAATGCGCCATGCCCAGCCCGAGCAGCAAGATCGGCTGGCGCCGCTGTTGGACTGGGTGGAAAAGCAGAAATTAGGCGGCATTGCCGCATCCACGCAGCCCCCCTCTGCTTGAAAAAAACAAATAAAAAAACAAGCAGGACTTGTGTTACCGTGTATGGCAATCCATACTCAATCCTCTCAACTTAACGTAATATATTGATTTTTATTTAATTATTTTTTGTGTGAACCCATCGCGGAGGCATGCCGTCAGGATACACCAAGGTTCTATACCGGTGTGTCGCCACTTCATAGCACCCTTAACGCAAGGAGATTGAAATAAATATCCTTATAAATCAATTGATTGTTGCTAAGTTGAGAGGATTGAATCCATACTCACTCAAACCAACAATACGACAAAAAGAAAAAACGATGAAGCGGCTGCTTTATTATTTAAAATTGCCGTCAGCGCAAGCATTTTCTTGCCAAGTCTATGATTTTTGCCACTATCTGACCATGGCCGCATGTTGCTCGCGGTGCTGGGGCGTTTTATTGTCTAGGCCCAGCCAGTGGCACGACGATTATAGCTGTCGGAAGCGCTACGGATTTTTTAGCGCAGGCAATGGCAGGAAACTTGCACTAACCTTGCCAAGACGTCAAATCATGGCGGCGTAACGCAAGTGCCGCAACAGCCTGGCAACTTGCGCTGGAAATAAAAAAGATTTTTAAACGAGTATGGGAAATGCACAAGCTATCGACTTACGCCTTGGAAAAGAGCGATAAATTATACGTTAAGACCATGCTGGAGCTGGCCGCCAAGCTCTATGGCACGAATTGGATATTCGAGGAAACCTTGAGCGAGGACGTGCTCGTGGACATAGATCAGCCAGCAGGACAAACGTTCTGGCAACAACGCGCGAACGATCCGCGCGTGATTCCCTATGGCACTAAAAATACCATGAATGTCCCTATTTTTCTGCACAAGCCGTTGCGTGTGCAAGCCATTGTAGAAGTATTGCAACGACTGCCAGGCTCAGCGCAAACACCGGCACCCACACCGGCAACGCCCGCACCGGTGGCCACGGCACATGCCGTACCCACAGCGGATATTCACCATCCTGCGCATCCGCACAGTCCCGTGTTCATTCCTGACAATTATGTGGTCGGTTTGTTGTTGGCGGCACGCCACTCGCCGCCAGGTCAGGCGCACCACCTCATTATTGCTGGCATGGAGCATTTGTACATTTCTCCGCAAAAAAATGCGTGCTATAGCGCGGTGGCGCGCTTCACTCAAATTACCTCTTCGCAAAAATTATTATTATGTAGTCCAATTAAACAACTCGAACAAAAAAATATTTCCGAGCAAGAAGCACAGACGGCCATGGAACAAAAACATTTGGCGCAACACCCGCTGGAAAGTTTTTTATGGTACTGTGCGTTATGGTCGTCGCAAGGCAGGCTAATGGTCGGATACTCACCATCTACGCCAGTAAAATTAAAGCAATTTCCCAATTTCACCATTTTGCCCCATGAGCCGTTACACATGAAACTTGCTGCCTTCATGCTAAAAAATACTGCAACTTTGCATACCGTTGCCCAAGAGACCCATATTGCTATTGAAAAAGTCACTGATTTTTTTAATGCCTGCGTGATGATTGGCGTGATTCAGGCCGAGCCGATGGGGGCGCAAGAGAACACTAAAATCCGGAAAACCCAGCCGGAACGGCAAAATTTATTCAAAAGTATTCTAACCCGACTTATTAAATAATACGTGGCAACCGATATGAAAGACATTAAACTCGTCTTTACCGGCAGCATGGGCGCTGGCAAGACCACAGCAATTGCCACCATTAGCGAAATTCCCGTTATTAACACTGACGTGCGTGCCAGCGATGATGCTGCCTTGCGCAAAGAAAAAACCACTGTGGCGCTAGATTATGGCGAAATTACTTTAGGCGATGGCCAAAAATTGCGGCTGTACGGCACGCCAGGGCAAGAACGCTTCAGTTTCATGTGGAAAATTCTCATGGAAGGCGCGCTGGGCGTGATTATCTTGGTGGATAATGCCGGTGAAAATCCCATGGCTGATTTGGAGTTATACATTCGCCATTTTCGTGGCCTGGTGGATGACAATATGATTGTCGTGGGTGTCACGCGCATGGACATTGCGCCCACGCCTAGCTTACAAGCCTACCACGATTATCTCACCGCCCACGATTTGTATATTCCGGTATTTTCCTCGGATACGCGCGAGCCGGAACATGTGTCCATGCTGATTCAATCCCTGGTTGCCATGTTGGAATATGGTTAGGCAATTGCTGGAAAAGAAAGCCGCCGCTTGCGGGTATTTTACTTGACAGAAATTGCCTTAAGTAGCACCACTCGCTTTACAGCACCGCCCTTACAAACTCATTTTCATTTTCGTTCGGGAGCCACGCCACGTTATGTTGTCTAAAATTGAAGAAGCCCGTCTTACCAGTTATCTAAAAAATTTGTTAAATACCTGCCCAGCCATTGATGCGGCGATTGTTGCCACTTTGGATGGCCACTTATGCGCCAGCGTACAAAAAGACAATTACACCATGGAGCGGCTAGCCACCATGGGCAGTAGCTTAATGTCCTTGGGCGACACGATTACGGCGGAATTAAAAATGGGATCGTGCCAGAATATCATCTCTGAAAATGAGGGGGGCATTATCGCCTTCATGCACATCAATGAGTCCCTGGTATTGGTATCGCTTACCACTTCCAAAAGCAGCCTAGGGCTACTGCTCAGCCATTCAAAAAAGTGCGCGGCGAAAATCGCCGACGCCATGTAAGGCTGGAATCATTGCATGGAATTGCATATTGCGGGCAGTGTGAATGGTAACAACGCAGGGTATGGTATTGAAGCAATCCAGCGAATATTAGATGCCCCCCGCCAAGATATGGCCCACGGCTCATCTTGGACAGGGCGGCCTTCTACGCGGCTTCACCGCGACAGCGGGCACATGCTGAAAATCAAGGAAGAACTGCAAATGAATCTGGTTTCCTCGCAACGCTATGTTGAACAAGCGTTGGCGCGGGAACGCACCCTGCAAGTGCATCCACCTGAAAAAACTTGGTTTTACGCAATTTCTCCCGCAATGCCGGATCAGCCGCTGATTGGCAACATCTGCCCACTGCTTACTCCGCTTAACCTGTATTTTGACCGCCATGGTGCAGCAAATCCAAGCGCTTGCCTGAATTATATCATTCAGCTATGGGAACTGTATTTTCACACCATAACCACCCATAACGCCCGCCTGGACGAAGGCTTGTCCAACTTTGGCTTAGATGCGCATGACCGCTTATACTATTTAGATGACGATCTCTACGCCTGGGATCGGTTCGTCACTTGCGGCCAAATGCTGGGCGTACAACTGCGCTCGCAGCCATGGATAGGTAAAACGCAAGGGATTGAATTGGGCAAAGCCTTGCGCCAGGCGATCCTGCGTTATTTTGACGACGCCCAATATCTCATCGTGCTCACCGAGCAATTGCGCGGCGTATTTCTCACGGATGCCCGCCGCCAAGTGTTGGAGGCGCTCATTAGCGGGCTGTATCAGCCCATCGGTCTAATCACCACCGCCACCGCCACGGCTCCCCCCGTTGCTGTGCCGCAACCCGCACCGCCACCACCACTCCCGAGCCGCTATCTGGCTTTGCTGGCCGACGTACACGCCAATCTGCCCGCACTGGAGGCTGTGCTAAACTTTTTGCAGCAAAAAAACATTAGCCATGGTTTTGTACTGGGCGACGTGGTGGGCTATGGCCCGCACCCAGCAGCGTGCATTGAGCGCCTACAGCAAACCTGCTTAACCGTGCTTAAAGGCAATCATGACCAAGGCTTGGGCAGCAATAAAATCAACGATGGATATTCCATCACCGCCAAATGGGCGCTGGCTTGGAGCCAGCACCACACCAGTGCCGCACACCGCCAATGGCTATTGAACTTGCCCCCCGTGCTGTATGGCGAAGATTGGATTGCCCTGCACGGCGCGCCCATGGATCCGACGTTTTTTAATGCCTACGTCTATGTCATGACCTATGAACAAAATTTGGATAATCTGGCACAGCGGGGCATCCGCCTGTGTTACCACGGCCACACCCACATTCCTGGCATCTATGCCCGCACGCCAGATGGCAAGGATCTGCACGTATGGCAAGCGGAAATTGATCTAAATGAGTATAGCCACGCGCTCATCTGTCCCGGGTCTGTGGGCCAACCGCGCCACGGCTTTAGCGGCGCACATTTCGCGGTACTTGACCGCGAACAAAATAAGCTATTTTTTTATCAGATTCAATATGATATACAGCAAATAATCAACGAAATGACCGCTGCCGGTTTTCCTGATGCACTCATCCACCGCTTGCGCACTGGCGCTTAGGCCATGACTAACTGAATTCGCTTCACAACTGAAGCGTGGGCAATGCCGCTGAAGGCTTTGTGCGCCTATCATCCCCCAGCCACTGGCAACCCTGCTGCTTTCCATCAAGACAGCAGCGCATTATGTCCGCTTCCGCTGTTCATCATGCAGGATTTGTATGAATTGGTGCGCGACTGCGACAAGGTGCTGACGCTCTGAATACGAGAAAAAAAATCATAAAAAAAACATTTGGATGAAGATGGTGTGTCGTTGGATTATCCGGTCATGGCCTGGTTCACCCTGATTACGGTCATAGGCAGCGTTGCCTGGTTTCTAATCGTATATTTTGCTGAAAACCTTACTCGGAAAACACGCATGAACCTGTCGGTCAAAGTCATTTCCCAACGACCGCCCGCTGGGCGTTGCACATTGTACGCGGCTTATGCGCAAGCGCTGGCAGAGGCGTTGGGCGCGTCAACCGAAATTGTTTTTAGCGCCCACCGCAACGCGCATGGCAACGGCTATCCCGCGCTGTGGCTCAATGGTCGGGCTTTGCAACCCGCAGATGGGGTGATTTTAACCCCAACCGACCTGCTGACCGCACTGAATATGGCGGAAAACACCGCACTGACCGAAGCGTTGGAGCAACCGTTGGCGCGGATGTTGGAGATGGTGCAATAAAGGCCTGTTGCCCATCCAGTGCCGCTTGTTATATCGCTACACTGTAACTACACTTTACTTCATGAACCACATCAAATTTGAGTGGAATCCAGCCAAGAATCTCGCCAACCAGAAAAAACACGGGGTTGCTTTTGAAGAAGCCAAAACTGTGTTTGCTGACGAATTTGGTCGCTTAATTCCAGACCCGGAGCATTCTGCGGGAGAAGAACGTTTTATTCTCTTGGGCAGGAGTGCGAATAGCAGACTGTTAATCGTCTGCCATTGCGAGCGCGGCATCGGTACAATCCGCATTATTTCTGCGCGCAAAGCAGACAAATTTGAACGTAAACAATATGAGAGCTATATCTATGCGTGATTCTTATGATTTTTCCAATTCGATTAAAAATCCATATGCCAACCACCTGAAAGAGCAGGTGACCATCCCTATGGACGAAGACACCATTGCCTATTTCAAACAATTGTCAGCAGACAAAGGTATTCCTTACCAAAGCGTTATCACCTTGTTTCTGCGGGATTGCGCACTAAAACGCCGCGAGTTAGACATTCATTGGTCATAAATGGATTGCGCCAAGGAGTCAAACGGTGAACCCTATTTACTTAGACTACAACGCCACCACGCCGATTGATCCGCGCGTAGTGGCAGCAATTCCCGCTGGGGTCGGTCGTGATGCCACTGACTATGCCATTCAGGTTAAATACGCCATAAAATGGTCAATTTACAACCCTGATTTTACAAGGGCTGACAAGCCAGCGGGAATTGCTGGCGTAGTGGAAGCGATGCTGCCCTGGTTGTGCGAAGGATTTGGCAATCCATCCTCCGCGCACATTTATGGGCACGCCGCGCACCAAGCAGCGAGTAGCCCGCATGAAGTAGCGCGCAATGCGAGATTCCCGGATTCCGCTACGCTTCATCCGGGCTACTTGCTGCACAGCATCCCGCGCACACGGCGCAGTGCGCCTGTCGGTCGGGCGCTTTACCACCTTTGCCGAGATTGCGCGCGCCGCAGAAGTTTTGAGCGCCGCCTGGTGTACCTTAACCGGACATCTTCCGTATGACCACACTTTGGCCGGATGAACATTACCGTGCGCAACTTGAACGTTTGCGCGGCGCGATTGGGCGAACGGTGTATTTGATTGAACTCCACCCCAGCGCGATGCAACTGGGCATTTCCCTCACGGGCACTGCGTATGTGTTGTTGGACGTACTGCCTTTTCCCCGTCCTGACCCGACGCGCGGGCTTGCGCCGCACATGCTGGTGCTGGATGACGGGCGCGGAGTGAATTTAGGGCGCATTGTGCGGGTGAGTTATCAACCGTTTACCGCAGATGCAGTGGAGATTGTGTATCAAGACGCCCATGCCGCCGAAACGCTTGTATTTGCGCCACGCCGCTTGTGCCAAGAACGGATTGCCGAATGCTCGCGGCAGGCGTTGGCGATGATTTTGGGCAAGCCCTTGCCGCCATTGTTAGAGCCGCCGCAATGACACGCGAAGAGGTGGTTCGCTATCACGCCTGGTACGCCACGCCGCGCGGCGCGTGGATGGCGGCGTGCGAGCTTGCTTTGTTGCGGGACTTGCTGCATCCTGAGCCGGAAGAACGTCTCCTGGACGTGGGCTGCGGCACAGGCTTTTTCAGCAGCCAATTTGCTGATTGGGGCTTGCATGTGACCGGCCTTGACCCGGACAGCGCGAGGCTGGACTTCGCCCGCCAACACGACCAGCGGATTGATTGGCTGGTGGGTCAAGCAGAAACGCTGCCGTTTGCTGACGCGCAATTTGATTACGCCGCCGCCATCACCAGTTTGTGCTTTGTAGCGCGACCCGCGCAAGCCTTGCAAGAACTGTGGCGCGTCAGCCGCCGTGCAGTGATTCTGGGGTTGCTCCACCGCCACAGCCTGTTGTGGTGGCACAAACGCCACGCGCTGGGCTATCGGGGCGCACGCTGGGATACCCTGGCAGATGTCCGCACTTGGGCAAAAGCCTTGCAGCCCGCGCCACAATTGGCTTGGCGCTACGGAATTTTTGAGCCATCCGCCAGCGGTTTCGCGCAAATAGTGGAATCCCGCCTGTCGCCACGCTTACCGCTGGGCGGATTTTTGGCAGTGGCATGGCGGCGCACATAACCTATTCACTTATTTTGATTCGCTTTCTTAACTTCAACTGTAAAAAAAGGAGTCTTTCCTATGAAAACAACCATGCGTTTTTTCCAAGCCGGAATCGTGGGCATTGCGCTGGGCTGCGCACACATCAGCTATGCGGCGGACGCGCCGCGCCCGGATGACAGTTTCGCCTTGAAAGGCGTAGAAGTCGGCAAGGTCGCGTTTGACATCACGCCTGGCGACGCCAAAAAATTGGCGCTGTTCTTAAAAGTCATCGCGCAAACCCATGCGGATTTGCTTCGCCAAAACGTCAAACCCGACATGGTGTTGGTATTTCACGGCGCAGCAGTACAATTGATCACCAGCGAGTATCCGGCGGATTTGGCGTTGGACGATGAAGACGCACGCAAAGAAATTGCCTCAATTTTGGCGGATTTACATCATAAAGGGGTGCGAATTGAGGCGTGTTCAATTGCCACTGAGTTGTTTAAGGTCAATACCCAGGCTTTGTTGCCAGGCATTGTGTTGGTAGGTAATACCTTTGTGTCGCAAATTGGCTATCAGGCGAAAGGATATGCGATTATTCCGGTGAATTAGCGCGATTGGATGCGCTCGGCAGGCGGTGCCCTGAGCTTGCCGAAGGGCGGCAATCAATTGCGCTAAACGATGCGCTTCGCCAAAAGACGCTCAGCGCATCCTACGCGGGCTGCCGGTTTTCCTGATGCACTCATCCACTGCTTGCGCACTGGCGCTTAGGCGATTACCGGACAAGAAAATCCCAGCTTGCAGGCATTTTCTTGGACAGAAATCGCCTTACCCTTGGAAACCTCCGAAAGCTTACTGCCCCAGCCGTAGCGCGCGCAGCAACCATTGCGCGGGTGGAGCCGATTTCACCGCGATTTTGGCTTGGCCGCGTGTGCCAGAGACAAAGGGGCTGGGATTGGCGCCGGTGTATTCGGTTTGTACTACCGCCAGATTCGTTTGCAGCAGCACCGAAGTGAATGTGTTTGTTTGGCCCGGCGCGTGTGCGCCTGGTGGATGCACGGCCACCACAATGGCGGGAATCGCGCCAAGCGCGCGCGTTGCGCTATCAGGCAGATACACCCATGCGGTTTGGCCCTCTGCGAGAACAGCACTGGCTTGGGGCGGAAAATCGGCCCGCATCATGCGTTCTATGTATAATTTGGCGCGTTGGCTAGCGCCTTGGCCATTAAAACGCATGGACGTGGTTTCCTGGTTAAGGACTTCCAGTTGATTACTGGTTTGGTACAGTGTCAACGGCATGAAAAAAAACCAATAGCTCCATGCCAGTGCCAGCGCTATGGCCAATCCCAACGCAGCCAAAGGGATGCGCGTTAGGTGTGGATCCAGTGCCCGTTGCGTGCGTGAAAACGGCGCGGTCATGCGCGCCACCCTGGTAGCGGATACCGGTAGCGGCGTTGCCGGTAGCGGCGCTGGCGGTCAGCCCACATCAACAATACGGTATTCATGCGTGATGTCGGCGGTTTTGTTTAACATATGGGACACAGAGCAGTATTTTTCTGCCGATAAATCAATGGCCCGTTTAACATGCACTTCGCTCAGCGCGTTGCCGGTGACAATGAATTGCAGATGAATGCGGGTAAATACTTTTGGTTCGCTGTCCGCACGTTGTGCTTCTAGCAAAATCTCGCAATCCGTGATTTCCTGTCGGCTTTTTTTCAAAATACTGATTACGTCCATCGCCGTGCAGCCGCCCAATCCCATCAACACCAATTCCATGGGCCGGGCACCCAAATTATTGCCGCCAATTTCCGGTGCGCCATCCAGGACAATGGCATGGCCGCTGTCAGCAGTTGCGGTTAGACAAGCGTTTTCCACCCATTTAATTCGTGCTTTCATGTTCCACGGTTCCTTAACTAATTTATGAACTTTACTTGACAACACCGCGCAAAACCGCAAGAATATGCGCCTTTACGGACGGCTATGTAGCTCAGCTGGTTAGAGCGCGGCACTCATAATGCTGAGGTCGGTGGTTCGAGTCCACCCATAGCCACCAAATACAAAGTCTACCACACTGTTGGAAAGGCCACAAAACCCGCACAGCTTCATGCTGTTGCGGGTTTTTTTTGCGTCTTTTGCACGCGCGGTTTATGCTATTTGCATTCTTACCCCCTCATCGCAATTCACGGAACCGCACACATGGGACAACAAACTCCGCTGTATTCGCAGCACTTGGCCGCGCACGCTAAAATCGTCGATTTTGGCGGCTGGGACATGCCATTGCATTATGGCTCGCAAGTGCAAGAACATCACCAAGTGCGCACCCACGCGGGCCTGTTTGACGTTTCGCACATGACTGTGGTGGACGCGCATGGCCCGGGCGCGCGCGATTTCCTGCGCTACGCGCTGGCCAACGACGTGGCGCGCCTGACGGTACCCGGTAAGGCACTGTACAGTTGTATGCTCAATGCCCAGGGCGGCGTGGTTGATGATTTGATTGTCTATTTTTGGACGCCCGAACACTATCGCTTGGTGGTGAATGCGGCTACGCGCGCCAAGGACTTGGCGTGGTTAAACCACTTGACCGCCGGTTTCGCTGTCACGCTGGCGGAACGCGACGATTTGGCCATGCTGGCAGTGCAAGGACCGCACGCACGCGAACGCGCTGTTCCGCTGTTGCCAACGGCGTTGCACGCGCCTGCGTTGGTATTGCCGCCGTTTCACGCTTGCCAAGACGGCGACTGGATGGTGGCGCGCACCGGCTACACGGGCGAGGATGGCTTTGAAATTTTGTTGCCCGCGTCGCAAGCTGCGCAAACTTGGGAAGCATTACTGGCTGCTGGCATTGCGCCCGCTGGCCTGGGCGCGCGCGATACCCTGCGCTTGGAAGCAGGCATGGCGCTGTATGGTCATGAAATGGACGAAACCACCCGGCCTGACGAGGCCGGGCTGGCCTGGACGGTGGCCTGGACGCCACAACGCGATTTTGTAGGCCGCGTTGCGCTGGCTGCACAGCCTGCTGCGTACCAACAAGTGGGCATACTGCTTGCCGGCCAGGGCGTGCTGCGCCAAGGCCAAACCTTGTGGCACAATGGCGCGCTCGCTGGCCAAATCACCAGCGGCGGCTTTGCGCCCACGCTCAACGCCTCCATTGCCCTGGCACGTGTGGCTACGCAGCACACAGCGGTGTCTGCCGTTGCCGCCCATGGCTGGGAGGTGGAAATCCGGGGCAGTGCACAGCGCTGCCGTCGTTTGTCGGTACAACGGGTAAAACCGCCATTCGCCCGCCATGGTGGGTCATGCTATACCCAATTACCGGCGGCTGAATAACTTCTGTTTTATCAAGATCCATTATTTTTTAACAACTTTTCGTCCAATCACTGGAGAGAACAATCATGAGTGACATCTTAGAGGAATTGAAATACACCGAAGAACATGAGTGGGTTCGTGACGAAGGCAATGGCATGGCCACAATAGGCATCACGGATCATGCGCAGAGCCAATTGGGCGACGTGGTGTATGTGGAATTGCCCGAAGTGGGCGCACGTTATGCAGCGGGTGATGCCTGTGCCTTAGTGGAATCGGTTAAGGCGGCTTCCGATGTGTACAATCCGCTGGACGGTGAGGTCACGGCGGTCAACGACAGCCTGAATGACAATCCGCAAAGCGTGAACCACGATCCCTATGGCGACGGTTGGTTGTACCGTCTGAAAGTCAGCGACACTGACCTTAGCCACTTGATGTCTGCCGAGGAATACGCTGCACTCGTGGCGGAAGAAGAATAAGCCATGCCCTACATCCCACACACGCCCGCTGAAATCCAGGAAATGCTCGCAACGTTGGGAATGGCGTCCACTGAGGCGTTATTCGCTGAAATTCCGCTGGCGTTGCGCAGTCCGCCGTTGAATGGCTTACCGCCTGGCATGAATGAGGCAGAAATCAGCCGCCTCATGCACAGCCGTGCGCGCCAAGACAGCGGCGGCATATGCTTTATCGGCGCTGGTGCTTACGAACACCATATTCCGGCAGCGGTGTGGGAATTGGCCAGCCGTGGCGAATTTTACTCCGCCTATACGCCCTATCAGGCTGAAGCCAGCCAAGGCACGTTACAGGTGATGTACGAATTCCAATCCATGATGGCCACGCTGACGGGCATGGACGTATCTAATGCCTCACTGTACGACGGGGCCTCCGCACTGGCAGAAGCGATTTTGATGGCGCTGCGGCTGGCGCGCAATGCGCCGCGCCGCGTGCTGGTGCCGCGCACCTTGCCGCCGCGTTACCGCGACGTGGCGCGCACGCTGGTGAAAAACCAAGGCATTGAATTGGTGGAGGTGGCGTTTGATCCGCACAGCGGCCAAACCTTGCCATCCCATTTCGATCAAGCGTTGGCGCAAGCGGGCGGCGCGGCAGCGCTGGTCATCCCGCAACCGAATTTTTTTGGCGTGATCGAGGAGGTGGACGCTTGCGTAGCGTGGGCCGCCGCGCAACAGCCCGCGCTCATGACCATTGCAGTGGCCAATCCGTTGGCCTTGGCCATTCTCGCGCCGCCAGGCGAATGGGGCGGCCAGGGCGTGGACATCGCGTGCGGCGAAGCGCAGCCGCTGGGCATTCCGCTGTCCTCTGGCGGCCCTTACCTGGGCTACTTATGCTGTAAAAACGAGCACATCCGCCAACTGCCCGGGCGCATTGCCGGACGCACCACCGACGTGGAAGGCAATCCTGGCTTCACGCTCACCTTGCAAGCGCGCGAGCAGCATATCCGCCGCGCCAAGGCTACGTCGAATATTTGCACCAACCAAGGGCTGATGATGATTGCCTCAACCATTTATATGGCGTTGCAAGGTGCAGAAGGCTTGGCGCAAACCGCATGGGCGTGTCACCATAACACGCTGGCGTTGCGGCAAAAATTGACTGCCATTCCAGGCGTTGCAACGGTATTTGACGCGCCCGTGTTCCATGAGGCGGTGTTGCGTTTACCAGTGGACGCACGCGAAGCGCTGCGTATTTTGGCCGCACACAATATCCTCGGTGGCTATGCCTTACAAGACGATTATCCTGAGTTGGGTAATGCTGTGCTGGTGTGCGCCACGGAACAACGCACCGACGAAGAGATGGAACAATACGCCGCGCATCTGCGCCGCGTGTTGCACCAAAACAGCGCCAGCTCGTGCAAGATGCCGCCCGCATCCATCTTCTCAACTTAGCGCGGAATTTTCGCTGCGGCGGGCTTTTTGTTGGCCGTCGCAGCGGCGGTGTTCCCGCCAACGGCGGATTCGCGCGGGAACACTTGCTGTAGCGTGTCGTAAAATTCCCGCACGCGCATCACAAAATGCACGGCCTCGAACCCGCGCGAATAGCCGTGGCGGGTTTGGCTGTGCCAACCGGGTTGGCTCAGCTTGCGCAAATACGCTTGCACATCCACCCAGTGGTTAGGATCCGCGCCGTAACGCGCCGTCAATGTGCGCGCGTCCTCCACATGACCTTGACCTTGATTGTATGCGGCCAAGGCCAGCCAAGTTCGATCCGGTTCAGGAATTTCCAGCGGCACGTCCGTGAGTATCATGTGAAAATAGCGGCTGCCGCCATCAATGCTTTGCGCAGAATCCGCGCGATCTTGTACACCCATGCGTTTTGCCGTTTCCTCTGTGAGTTGCATCACGCCGCGCACACCCGTGGGCGATACCGCGTGCGCGTCCCAGCGCGATTCCTGGTAAGCGATTGCTGCAAGCAAGCGCCAATCCAGCCCCAGCTCAGTTGCGGCTTTAACGAACAGTGGGCGGAGCTTAGGCAGGCGTTGTTCTATATGTTCATGAAATGTTTTGGTATGTACATAATCAAAATCTTCCATATGGCCATAATAACGATCCAGCAAACGCGCCAGCTCGCCGCTTGCGCGCAATTGGTTGAAGAAACGCAAGGCGGCTAAGTATAGGCTGTCATCGTCGCTTAACCGTGGAAACATCCAGGCCAAGGGCAGGTCGTCAGTGAGATCGAAGGCGGCGCGTAAATTAGGCCAACGGCGTTGGTAATACGCCAGTTCGTTGGAATATACCACCGTATAATCAATCGTTTGCTCATCCACTTGCTGTAACAATTCGCGACTGGCGGACAACTGACTTTCACCCCAGACCAGGCCAGGGTTCTGTGCGCGCAATTGTTGCAATGGCAACAAATAATCTGGGTTGGCTTCCACGAACAGGCAGGTGCCGGTATGGACTAAATCTTCCGGCCCTTGGGGCTGGCGGCTGCCGTTGCGGTATACCAATTCCGCGCGCACCGTTTGGTAGCTGGGGCCAAAACGCACGTAGTTACGGCGCTCTGGGGTAACCGCCAAACCAGCAGCGGCCAAATGCGCACGCTTGCTGGCGGTCAAATGCAGCACTTGATCGGAGTTTTCTGCCAGGATTAGTTCCATATGCACGCCCAACTCGCGCGCGAAACGCGCGGCAAGTTCGTATTCTAGGCCATCTTCCTGGCCATTTTCAGCGCGTTGGTAGGTGGTTGGACTCGCGCGCGTGACTACCACCAGCTTGCCTTCGGCTTGGATACGCTCCAGCAAAGTCATTTTAGAATGATAAAACGTATGCACAAACCCAAGGAACATAATCAGCAAAATTTTCATTTTTTCGTAGGGTCGGTAGCCTGGAATTGTCCCCGTGCGAGGGGGCCATAAACGTAGGGCGGATTAAGGCGCGTGGGTCTGCGCCGTATCCGCCAACGACGGCGCTCCCGTCAACGGCGGCGTTCCCGCCAACGACGGCGTCCCGTCAATCTTGGCTTCACTTGTCTTCTTGGGCGTCGGCCAACAGCATGAGTTTTAGATAACGATAATACGTGGATTCTGCATTGGACACTGCGAGCATGAAGCCTTGCTTGCCATCCAACAGCCCGAGGCGCAGGAAGTAGGTGCGGATAAACGTCCACAACCCAGCCAGCACCGCCTTGGTCAAGCCGCCGGTTTGGCCTTGGGCCAGGCGTTGCGCTGCGCCCGCGCTGGAGTAGTGGTTCATTTTTGCCACCACTTCTTCTAGGGTTAAAAAGGAATAATGAATCAACGGTTCCGCCAGGGTTCCCACGTTATGCCCGTCCGCTACTATCAAGCGTTCATGCACCACATCGTCGCTAAAGCGTGCGGCATCGCGCTGGAACAGCCGGGTGACATAATCGGGCCACCAGCCGCCATGGCGCATAAATTTTCCACAATACCACGATTTTCTAGGCATTTTCCAAGCGGCGTAACGTGCGCTGACCATGGCCGCAGCGATGGCTTGGCGTAAAGCGTCGCTTACTTGTTCATCGGCATCCACTGCCAGCACCCAATCGCCAGTGGCAAAGTCCAGCGCGCGGTTTTTTTGCCGACCAAAGCCGGGCCAGTCCGGCATAATGTATACCTTGGCGGTAAATTCCTGGCAAATCGCCACCGTGTCGTCTGTGCTGCCGGAATCTACCACAATAATTTCATCGGCCCATGCCACCGATTGCAAGCACGCGCGAATGCAGTGGCTTTCGTCGCGGGTGATGACAATGACGGACAGGGACATTATTCGCGCGCTGCCAAAAATTGTTTAAACGCAGCCAATGTCGTTGGAATGCCATCCATATCAAATAGCGCGGTTTGCTCCTTTAGCTTTGCCGCCCACGCTTCGAGCGGCGCATAGCCAATGCGGTTGGCGGATTGCATGGCCAATGTGGCAAAATTTTCCAATTCATTGATACTGGAAGTATCGTCTAGGGCGCGCCATGCGGGTTCTAACACCGTATTGATTTCCTCGCGTGCACGGTGATCTGGCAATGGGATTACTGTTTCTGCTGCTGGCGGCGGCGCGCTGGCTGGCTGGGGAGGCGGGCTGACGGGCGACTCGCAGGGCAAAAAACGCCGCATGAACTCGATTAAATCTGGTTTTTTAACCGGTTTGGGCAAATAGGCATCGCATAATTCCAATACTCGCGGAATTTCTTGCTGATCCAAAGCAGTGACTGCGATGATGGGGATGTCCGCTGTATTGCTGTCGCTTTTCAAAATGTGGGTGGCTTCAAGACCGCCCATCAGAGGCATCTTCATGTCCATCAGTACCAGCGCGGGATGGTATTTGCGCGCCAACGTCACCGCTTCCTGGCCGTTGGTGGCTTCCAAAATGGACAATGGCTGGGAAGCCAAGAAGCCGCGCAACAGTTTACGGTTCAACGGCTCATCATCCGCCACCAGAATGGTGGCTGGAACGAATACCGTGTCTAAGCGCGGTTTGGCAGCGGTCAAGCGCGCTTGCACGCGCGTGGACGGCAACAAGGCCGGTAGGCGGAGAGTAAATGTACTCCCTTTATGTTCTTCGCTTTCCAAGGAAATCGAGCCGCGCATCAGTTCCACCAGCCGCCGGGTAATGGCCAAGCCTAGACCGGAACCGCCATAAGTGGCGTGATCCTGGTCACTACGTTGCTCAAACGCGCCAAAGATACGCTCAAATTCGCTGGCAGGAATGCCGATGCCCGTGTCGCGCACGCGCACTTCTAATACGCCAGGTTCTTCTGCATACGGTGCTGAAGCCGATGCGGGCAAGTAGCGCGCCAACAGTTCGATATGGCCGTGTTCGGTGAATTTGACCGCATTGCCCACAACATTGAGGAGAATTTGGCGCAAACGGACACCATCCAACAGCAACGACGGCGGCACGTTATCGTCTATGCTGATGTGCAATTGTAGGCCCTTGGCGCGCACGCGAAAGTCAAAAATGTGCCGCAGCTCTTCACATAAACGCGAAAATTGTGTTTCTGTGGTCTGAATTTTGAGTTTGCCTGCTTCAACTTTAGATAAGTCGAGCAAGTCATTCATTAACCGCAGTAACGCCTCGCCGCTGTTAATAATTGCGGACAGGTAATCACGCTGGTGGGGATGGGTAATTTGCGTGCGCAGAATTTCCGCAAAACCTAAAATGGCGTTCATTGGCGTGCGGATTTCGTGGCTGATAATTGCCAAAAATCGGCTTTTAATCTGGCTAGCCTCTTCGGATTCTGCCTTGGCCGCTTCCAGACGCAAATCGCGTTGTTGAATCAAGGCCAGCATTTCATTAAAGCGGGTAATCAACCGGCTGAGTTCTTCGCAGCCTTGCTCATTGGCGCGCACGTTGTAATCCTGTTCGCTAGATACGCGCCCCATGGTTTCCAGTAAGTGGTACATGGGCTGGGTGATTTTTTTCTGCAAGGCGAAGCCCATGGCCAGAGCCGCTGCAAGGGAAGCCACAGCGGCCATCAGGGCTAATCCCCAGTAAAGATATAAGCGCTGGTAATGGTTGCTCATGTCCATGCGCAAAAAAAGAGTACCTACGGTTTTAACATCCTGCTTAATAGAAAGCGCTAATTCATATACGCCGTGGTGGAAGCGGCTTTCACCCTGGCGTATTTCCCAGTTTTCTATCCCCAATGCGGCCTGCTGTTCCCCGGCAATTGAGCAATAGGTGGCAAAAGGCAGGTTATCTTGGCCATAAATTTCCGCACGCAATACATCCCGCGCGTACTTCAGCGCTTTTAGAATTTCATTGCCACCGCTGGGGTCTTTGAACATCACCGCTGCGGCTGCGGGGTGGCCGATGATCGAAACAATGGTTTTGCTTCGTTCTATTACGGCTTGCCGCGTCAGTGCATACTCGTAGTAGCTGACGAAGCTTAAAATAAACAATACAGCTAACCCAGTGGTCGCCAGGGTAATGCGCATCAATTGATATTTGATGCTATTCCAAAATTGGGTTGGCGGCTGCGGCCTTTGATCCACGGTGGAATTTGGCATTCATGGCGTCCCTTCTGGCGGCTGGGCCAGATTTAATAATTTGTAGCTGAGTTGCAGTCCTGCGCTTTCCGCCTGGTCTTGGTGAATGGCAAAACGCACGTTTTTTCCTTTCCAGTGCAGCCGTACCATGCCACCTTGGGAAAGGAAACTAGGCGTTTCCGCTACGGTCAGCACTGGCGCGCCTGCGACTTGGTGCAATACCTCGGCCACCTGGGGTACGGATTGCGCAATAAAGAGTACATGACATTGCGTAAGGTTTGCCTTTGCCGTGGTGCTCAAATAGCGCGCTTGCAATGGCCGTCTGCGCACGGTTTCATCGCGCAAGGTTTTATCTAGCCAATCGCCAAATGGATTTTCCCCTAACACACAGAGCGTGATAGCTTCGTCCTTATTGGCAAAAGCGTGTTCTGGCCAGGTAACAAAATGCGTGAAATTAAATAGGTACACGGCCTTGATTTGGTATTCCTGGAGCAGATCGGTGTCTTGTGCACGGGCTGGGTCACCACTGAACAGCCACAGCACAGCAATAAAAAAATAGCGCATTTTCATTAGGGTATCCGATAGCGAAGTTCTATTCGCACCGCACGTCCAGCCATGGGGTAGTCTCCTGGCACCGCGAGAAATCCTGCTCGATTAAGTCCAGGCGAGGGTTCAGCATAATCCGTATCCAGGATATTTTGCACCGTGAGTCCAGCCTCCCAGCGGTGGCCTAATTTTTTATGGACTATCAAATCAAATAGGGTGTATTCCGCCACTGGCGGGCGCGGATCAGTGAATTCGCGGCCTCGCTCGCCCACTTGGCGCGCTTGCACGCTCCATTGCCAATCCGGCGTAGGATTCCACACGCTGCGTGCTGCCATTTGGTAGTGCGGCACCATGGGCGCTAGCCTGCCCGATGGCTCGAGCCGCGCCCATTGTCCAGCAATGTGATACGCCAGCTTAAATTGCTTCGACTGCCGCCATTCGACTTCTATTTCGCCGCCCGGAATGTCCTGCGCGTCGCCATTGATGACTTGTATTGAAGCCCCCGGGCCAGCGTCGGTCATGATGGCGTCGCGCCATTGCGAGTAAAAAATACTGGCAGCAAGGCGCACAGCGCTGTGGGGTCGCCACTCCAGGGCCGCTTCCCAAGTGCGCATGGTTTCTGGTTGCAAATCTGGGTTGCCTAAGAAAGAAGGGTTATTGCGGGCATACAACTCTTCCCAATTCGGTGGGCGAAACGCCTCGCCATACAAGAATTTAGCATTAACGCTGGCAGTGGGCGACCACACCAACGCCAGCCGTGGGTTCCATACCGCGCTACGTTCTTGATCGCTTTGCCATGGCGCAGAAAAGTACGTGTCATAGCGCAGACCCAAGGTCAACTCCACTGTGTCGCTCAGTTGCCAGACATCCTGCGCGTAAACATAGCCCAGATGGCGGGTTCCCCTGGGCAAAAAGGCGTATTCGCTGTCGCTTAAATCCGTGACTGGCGCGCCAGCAGGTAGAAGACCGAACGGCGTCTGCCCAAAATTGCGCTGGTCGTGGACATACTGAATATTGGCATATTCATAGCCCATGCCCAGCCGCCAATGGTGGCGATCCAGCCCACGATAGCTCAGCGTGGTCTCAGCGCGGACAAGCCTCTGATCCGTACCGATATTGGCAATGACTCCATCGGGATACGCACCCTCGCCAGGCAAACGTGCGCCTTGGGGAGACAGCCGCTGATTTTCACTTTGATACCCCTGATATTGCGCGAATAGGGCAGCAGACCCGCGCCAATCGTCATCCAGCACCCAATCTTGCGCCTGCAAGTTGGCGTACCAGCGATCCGTGTTTAAACGGCCTTCTGGGTCTAGGCTATAGCCATAGCCCAGCGCGGTGCGTACCTCACGACGGCCTTGATACGCCAAGCCAGCGCGCAGAAAATTGCGCCCTGGCTCGCCTCGGGTGGCATCCAAGCGTATATCCGCATCCTGATAGCCCTGTGGCAACGCGCTGGGCGCGCGCGAGGCGCGCGAGGCGGTGAGGTCGTCGTAAAAAGATTGTTGATCGCGCTCCACCAGGCCACCATCGCCCGCGCGAGCAGCATAATCCACCATGGTCATAAGGTTCCAACCGTTACCAAGCGGCTGGCCATGGTGCAGCCAAGCGCCATGCTGCTCGAAATTACCAGCGCGCACGCCTGCTTCGGTGGTGGGCGCATTGCCGTGCGCAGTTTTGGTGGTAATGCTGATAACGCCCGCCACCGCGTCCGCGCCATACAGCGTCGAACCTGGGCCACGGATGACCTCAATCCGTTCGATTTGTTCAATCGGCACCCCATTCCACGCCACGCCCTGGTTCCCGCCCACCAGCGACGCAATGGGCGCGCCATTGAGCAATATCAGGGTTTGCGCGTTGGCAGCCGAAAATACGCCGCGAATGACATAAATATCCTTGTACAACGTGTTGGTGGAAATATGAATGCCTGGCACCGAAGCCAGCGCGTCGCGCACATGGCCAGCGCCCATTTCCACCAAATCCTGCCGAGTCAGTACCGTGGCCACGGCGGGCGCTTTATTCACGGGCGTGGGAATGCCGCTGGGCAGGGTCGCTTTTTCCACTGGCAATTCCACCAACTCACCAAAGTCCAGGTCTTTTAATTTTTTCAAAACATTGTCTTCATCTGCCCAAACAGGCAAGAATGCGCTGGCCACCAGCACAACCAATGCAAATGGAAAAAAACGTGTCATGAAATGAAACTCGTCAAAAGGATACGTTATACTTAACGCCAGCGTTATAAAGGGTTGTGCGCATGAAAAATCTGGCGCATTCAACACATCTGCCTTTAGGTATGCACATGCTGGTTTGCATTTTAGCAGGATTTAGCCTAGCGCGGGATTACTCCTATACGGTTACTAAGCACAAGCCAGTGCCCTCTTTAGCAATGAACCCAACCCACAGTCATCATGCGTTGTTTGATTAAAACGATAATCCGCTCCGGCGGAGGCAGCAAAGTGTACCGCGAACAACGGGTCAGCGTGGACACGCTGGCGTTGGGGCGCGGCGCAGATCAAACGATGTTTTTGCCAGATGCTGGCATAGCCAGGAGCACTGGCGTAGCCAGGAGCACTGGCGTAGCCAGGAACGCTGGCGTAGCCCGCGTTCCGGGCACGATTGCACAAGCCAGCAACGGCGGTTATTTGTTTCAAGCGCCGCACGGAGTAGGTGCCCGCGTCAATGGCCGCATGACGCGGGCCGCCTTGCTCAAGACCGGCGATATTATTGAGTTGGATCGCTTGCGCATAACGCTGTTGGCGTGCAAGCGTGCGGCGGGGGCGGATGAGGACGCATTAATCCTGGAAATAGAAGAAGTCACGCCGCCACGTGCGCCGGAATTCCCTTTGCCCGCCGCACCGGGCCATGCCCGTACCCGGAACACGGGCGTTGTTCCGGGCTACGCCCGCATTCCGGGCTACGCCCGCGTTCCGGGCTACGCATGGTTTACACAGCGACGTAGCGCCTGGCTTTTGTTTTTATTTATTATTTTTGCATTTTTACTGGTTCCGTTATTCAGCGTGTATTGCCAAAATTGCTATCAGCCCTGGCAAGAACGCCTGCAAACCTGGTTGTACCCCGAGGGTGATGGCACGCTGGCACTGCCCTGGCTGCTGTCGGACAAATTTTGGAATTCTGGCGAACTGGCGTCTGCCCATCATTTTTTTCAACACGATTGTAGCGCTTGCCACCAGCAGCCATTCGCACCCGTGACCGACGAAGCGTGTACCAATTGCCACCGCACCACCCATCCGCATGTGGATCCGTATTATTTTGCCGTAGACTTTCTCATCACCACCCGCTGCGCCGAATGCCATGCCGAACACAATGGTCGCGCTGCCTTGGTGAACCGCGACGATAGGCTATGTAGCCAATGCCACCGCGATTTGGCGCGCCATTCGATTTTAACCACAGTGGAGGATGCCGCTGATTTCGGTGAGGATCATCC
>DYPE01000004.1:35187-58674 GCA_020720085.1 Dichelobacter nodosus
GCCATTCGATTTTAACCACAGTGGAGGATGCCGCTGATTTCGGTGAGGATCATCCGCAATTCAAAATTATCTTGCACCGCCACGACCCGGAACGCGGGCGTAACCCGGAACACGGGCGTGGGGACGGTGGTTTATCCCCGCCCGATAACCCAGGACAAGGGCCTAGCAAGCCGGTGGCCGCACGGGTGAGTATGGATGAAGACCCGCTAGAAGACTACACCGGCCTCACTTTTTCCCATGATTTGCATCTGTCGCGGCAAGGGCTGGCCACCTTTGACGGTATTTTTCAATTGTGGTGCAACGATTGCCACCGCCACAAAGCCGGTGAGCGCGCCATGGCACCCTTGCGTTATGAAACCGCGTGCCAGCGCTGTCATCCGTTGACGTTTGAACCCAGCGACGACACGCGCCAAGTGCCGCATGGCCAAATCAGCCAAGTGTTGTACATGTTGGAGGAATACTATGGCAACCGTGCGCTCAACGGCGGATACCCGGATGCGCTGGCACCGGATGTGGTGCGCCGCCCGCGCCAGCCAGATGAGGCACTGAGCGCTGAAGAACAGCACACCGTGCGGCAATGGGCCAAGGAAAAAGCACTGGACGCAGGACGCGATCTGTTTGAATTCAATGGCTGCGTGCAATGCCACACCGTGACCGCACACACTGACGGCAAGGGTTCTGCCCCGCGCTGGGAGATTGCGCCGGTGACCATTAACCGCGCCACGCCTGACTTCAATCCCGAAGGCGAAACGCCGTCCGGTTGGTTTGCGCGCGCGCGTTTTTCGCATGGCGCGCATAACACCATGAGCTGCCTATTTTGTCATCCTGCGCCAGAATCGGATAAAAGTGCAGATGTGCTGATTCCACCCATTACCATTTGTCGCCAATGCCATGGTGGCGCACGCGCTGCCACCGGCCTGCAATCGACTTGCGTAGACTGCCACCGTTTTCATGTCGCGGAAAATTTCACCATGCGCAATATGAAGCGCTTGCTGGAACCGCTAGATTCCGCTGATTCGGCTGATCAGGAGTGAACGTGCCCGCCCCGCCCACCCGCCCGCCCATGCAACATCGCAATGCGTTGCCCAGTGGCTATGAATTGGAAGAATACCGCATTGACTCTGTACTCGGCCATGGCGGGTTTGGTATCACGTACTTGGCTTGGGATCAGCGCTTGCAACAATGGGTGGCTGTGAAAGAATACCTGCCCAATGAACTGGCCATACGCGAAGGCGCGACCACGGTGCTGGCAAAATCGACAGCGGACGAGGAAGGCTTTCACTGGGGATTGCAACGGTTTATTTTGGAAGCGCGCACACTGGCGCATTTCAAGCACCCCAATATTATCCGCGTGCTGCGTTTTTTTGAACGGCATGGCACTGCATACATGGTCATGGAATACCAGGAAGGGTGCAGCCTGAAAGAATACTGCGCCAGCCGCGACACCACAGAACAAGAGCTAGAAAGCATCCTCTATCCCTTGCTTGATGGCTTAGAACAAGTGCACAACGCAGGATTCCTACACCGCGACATCAAACCCAACAATATCTACATCCGCCACAACGGCGTGCCGGTATTGTTGGACTTCGGTTCAGCCCGCTTTGCCGTCAAAAGTCGAAGCGCCAGCCTGACCAGCATTGTCACGCCAGGATATGCGCCGTTTGAACAATACGATACCAAAAGCCTGCAAGGCCCGTGGACAGACATTTACTCCTTGGGCGCGGTACTGTATTTCATCATTTCCGGCAGCGCGCCGCAGGAAGTGGTCAGCCGCATCAAACGCGATGAAATGCCTAGGGCAATAGACATTGGCCAGGATCGCTTTCGCCGCGAATTGTTGCAAGCCGTAGATTGGGCCTTGGCGGTAGACGAAGAGGCGCGCCCGCAATCCATCCGCGAGTGGCGCGACGGCCTTACGGCTACACCGCTGACGCAATTTCCGCTGCCGCGCGCGGCAAAAAGCAAACTGGGCGGAAACGCCGTTGTACTGGCTGCGGGCCTGGCCGTGGCGCTCGCTGTGGCAGGCGTGGGCTATGTGCTATATCCCCGCGCCCAATTGCCAGCCACTGCGCAAAACACCCAAATTACCCCCGCGCTACAGAACCAAGTAGAAGCCTTCATACAGAACTACATTGACACCCAAGCGCGGGCAGACTTGCCAGCCTTTATCGCCTTATTTGACGACTGGGTAGACTACCACAGTTGGGGGCGCGTCAGCCGCGAGACGGTTTATAACGAAAAACGGCAATATTGGAGTAAATGGCCGGAAATTCATTACGTCTTGGGTGGCACCATCCATATTGTTCGCGACAGCCAATATCCTGAGTTACTTCACGTTGATTTTCCAATTAAATTCCAGGCAAGAGCCGCCGTTGTTGCCAATGGCAGCGTTCCTGCCAACGGCGGCGTTCCTGACCAAGGCGCGCTTGTCAGCACGGGCACAGCCGTGCAAATCTGGCAATTGCGACTTACACCAAATGGCCTAAAGATTGCGAAGGAAGCGCAACGGCAAATTAATCGCCTTAAATCCCGCGAATAGTCCCTCCCGCACGCGACCCGGAACGCGGGCGTAGCAGGGCCTTTTAATACTATTGCCGCCCGCGCCCGCTTTGCTTAACGCCGCGCAGGCATTACATAGCCGTGCCCACATGAGTTGGATGATTGCGAATTGGATAGGTTTCATTGGCCGTAGTTATGGACGCGGCGCATGGGCGGGAACGCCGCCGTTGGCGGGAACGCTCCTATTGGTGCTGCTGGCGTGGCTGACATTGGCGCGCGCGATGGCGGCAGATTTTACCGTAGCGCTAGACATTGGCCATTCGCCCAGCGCGCCTGGTGCGATCAGCAGCCGTGGCGTGCCAGAATATGTTTTTAACCAAGAAGTCGCTGCCGAATTGCTGGCGCACTTGCACCGCCAGGGCTTTGCACAAGCGTTTATCCTCAACGCAGGGCAACCAGAACTCAGCTTGATGGAGCGCGCCACCATAGCGAACGCCCGCCATGCAGACTTATTGATCTCCATACACCACGATTCCGCACAGCTACGCCATTTGTCGCAATGGCGCTATAACAACGCAGTGCGCTGGTACACTGATGATATTCAAGGATTTTCAATATTTTATTCAGCCTGGGGCGGTGCGCCTGCGCCCAGTGAACGCTTTGCAGGCATTTTGGGGCGCGAATTACTGGCGCACCATTTCTCGCCCGCCATGCACCACGCCGAGCCAATTCTCGGCGAAAACCGCCCACTTAAACACCCCTTGCGCGGCGTGTATCAATATGATCAGCTTGTCATTTTACGCAACGCCAACATTCCGGCTGTGCTGTTGGAATGCGGCGTCATTGTCAATCGAGAAGAGGAAAAAACCATACGCAGCCCGCACGCGCGCACGCGGTTGGCAGAGGCAGTACTCTCTGCTGTGCGCATTTTCGCGGGGCAGGTATCACATTAGGCAGCGTGGCCTGGCAAACTCCTGCTTGAAATCCGTATAAAATTTAGGCATACTAAAAACCAAGTAATTAACTCAACATTTATACGGGGAACACCATGAACATTGAATTACAAGGTAAAACGATAACCACCGACGAACAAGGTTACCTGGTCAACTTAAACGATTGGAGTGAAGAATTGGCCGTTGTGTTGGCAGAAAAAGACAATTTAGAACTCACGGACGCGCACTGGGAAGTCATTCACATGATCCGCGAATTTTACCAAGAAAACGGTACTGCCCCTGCCATGCGCGCGCTGACCAAACTCGCCAAAGGCAAGCTGGGCGATGAAAAAAGCGACAGCAAATATTTGTATGGCTTATTTCCCTATGGCCCGGCCAAACAAGGATGCCGCTACGCGGGCTTGCCCAAACCCACTGGCTGCGTATAAACAATCCCACCATACCACAGAGCGCTCAATCACCGGTTGGCGCTCTTCCCAACCCGCCGCACACCAATAAAAATAATTTGTATTATTTCACTGCATTACCCAACCAATCTAACAAGATTGCCCTGGTTGTGAATACCAGAACTTGCTCAAAATCCAACGTATTTGGTAAAGTAACCTAGTTTTTGCCCGCAACCCTGTGGACACCTCCCATGTTGCCGCCACACAATCGCCTTTAGTGTCTTGCGAAGGTAGCGGATAAACGTTCCAAATATAAACTCGGTTGCCACGGTATAATCACACTCGTCCGGCGCGCTGGCTGGCACAAACACACGGATTCAGGCTTCTTGTATGTTCAAACGATTGCGCGGTTTTTTTTCCAATGATTTATCCATAGACCTAGGTACAGCAAACACACTGATTTATGTTCGCGGCCAAGGGATTGTACTCAACGAGCCTTCTGTGGTAGCCATTCGCCAAGGCCGAGACAACAATGGCACCAAATCCATTGCTGCTGTAGGCCAGGAAGCCAAGCTCATGCTGGGACGCACGCCGGGGCATATTGTCGCCATCCGCCCGCTGAAAGATGGCGTGATTGCTGATTTCACCGTCACCGAACGCATGTTGCAGGATTTTATTCACAAAGTGCATTCTGCACGCTTTTTGCGTCCCAGCCCGCGCGTGCTGGTGTCAGTGCCATGCGGCTCCACCCAGGTGGAACGCCGCGCCATCCGTGAATCCGCCATTGGCGCGGGTGCGCGTGAAGTGTACCTGATTGAAGAACCCATGGCAGCGGCGATAGGCGCAGGGCTGCCGGTGAGCGAGGCGTATGGCAGCATGGTGTTGGACATTGGCGGCGGCACCACGGAAGTAGGGGTGATTTCGCTCAATGGCGTGGTGTATTCCGAATCGGTGCGCATTGGCGGCGACCGTTTTGATGAAGCCATTATTTCCTACATCCGCCGCCATTACAGCATTCTGATTGGTGAAGCCACTGCGGAACGCATTAAAATGGAAATTGGCACTGCGTATCCCAGCAAAGAAGTGCGTGAAATCAGCGTGCGCGGGCGCAACCTGGCCGAGGGCGTACCGCGTAGCTTCACACTCAACAGCAACGAAATTCTGGAAGCCATTCAAGAACCGCTGCAAGGCATTGTGAAAGCGGTTAAAGAAGCGTTGGAAAAAACTCCGCCAGAACTGGGTTCTGATATTGCCGAACGCGGCATGGTGCTGACCGGTGGTGGCGCATTGTTGACGCACATGGACAAGCTGTTGATGGAAGAAACCCGGCTGCCGGTGGTGGTGGCAGACGATCCGCTCACCTGCGTTGCCCGTGGTGGCGGACGCGCCCTGGAATTGATTGAGGAGCATGGCCTGGACTTTTTCCGCTTGGAATGAGCACGCACGAATGCTTCCAAAAAGCCGTCTCTTGTGCTGTATCCCGTCGAAGCAAACGCCCACCCATTTCTTTGAAGCCTGGTGGGCACTTTCTCTATGGCCATTGTCTGCCCTCCCTCGCGGCACGGAACACGGGCGTGGCCCGGAGCAATGACTTATTAACGCGCTATTTTACCGAAAAACCTATCTTGGCCATCGCACCATTGTCTTGGTAGTTCTGTCTGTAATTTTAATGACAGCGGATCATCATGGCCACCCGCTGGTGCGCTCGGCGCGTGCGAATCTAGCCGCCTTAATTTCTCCATTATACAGCGTGCTCCATTTTCCCTTGGCCACCGCACAGTGGCTGGCCTATCACCTTGGCGTGCGCACGGATTTAGTGGCGGACAACGAACGACTGACCAAGGAAAATTTATACTTGCAAGCCCGCCAGCAGGTGATGGAGGAACTCATTAGTGAAAATAAGCGATTGCGTAATTTATTTGAATCTCATGGCAAATATGCGGATCGCTTGTTGGTGGCAGAAATTATGGGCGTGGATTTGGATCCCTCCAACCGCACTATGGTTATCAATAAAGGCGCGATGAGCGGCGTGCAAGAAGGGCTGCCGATTGTGGATGGCGAGGGCGTTATCGGTCAGGTAATGCATGTAAATCCCTTTAGCAGCATTGTTTTGCTGATTACCGACAACACCCATGCCCTGCCGGTGCAGGATGCACGCTCTGGCGCACGCGCCATTGCCGAGGGCTTGGGGGCATCCAATTTATTGTCTTTGCTGTATTTGCCCATTGCCTCGGACTTGCGCGAGGGAGATATTCTAATTACTTCTGGGCAAGGCGGGCTATTTCCCGCTGGTTACCCGGTGGGGCGGGTGCAGGAAGTCCGCCGGGGCACCGGACAATCTTTTGTCAATGCGACCGTTGCGCCCATTGCCAAAATGGAGCGCAACCGTGAAGTGCTGATTGTGTGGCCACAAGACGGCGTGTCCACGGCGGCGTCCCCGCCCGCGCAAACGCCGTCAGCCCCACCCCCACCGCTGTCTGGAGTGAACGCGGATGGTTGAGCAGAAGGCGCATGGTTCTTGGGTTATTTTAATCAGCGTGGGTATTGCCTATTTACTCAGCCTGTCGCCCATGCCGGAATGGGCCGCGCCATGGCGGCCTGATTGGGTAGGCATGGTGCTGATTTATTGGTGCATGGCGCTGCCCAATCGGATCAGCGTGGGTGCAGCCTGGTCGATTGGACTTTTGGATGACGTGCTCACCGCATCGTTGCTTGGCCAACACGCCTTAGGCTACACGCTGGTGGCTGCCATTACTGTGGCATTGCACCAACGCCTGCGGATTTTTCCGCGCTGGCAGCAATCCGTGGTGGTATTTGGCCTGATTACCCTCAGTGTGCTGCCTGCGCAATGGGCCAAAGGCATGATGGGACGTGGCCCGGAAGATTTATCCTTCCTTTATCCAGCAATAACCAGCATGTTGCTGTGGCACTGGCTGTTTATTGTCCTGCGCGACGCCCGCCGCACATTCCATGTAACCTAATGGCAGGAGCGCTGCCATTGGCTGACAAAATCATCTCCAAAAATATCCGCCAGGAAACCCGCCTATTTATCGACCGCATTTTAGCGGCGTGGGCGGTGGTGATTTTATTATGTGTGGTAATTCTGACGCGCCTGTTCTTTTTGCAAATCAGTAATTATGACTACTACACCACCCAATCGCAGAACAACCGCCAAAAATTGTTGCCCGTGCCGCCCGACCGAGGTTTGATTTTTGACCGTCAGGGCAGGGAATTGGCCAATAACGAAGTCACCTTTACCCTGCAAATCACGCCTGAACAAACCCACGATCTTAACCGTATGCTCAAGGAGTTAGACGGATTGTTGGCGCTGACAGACAATGAAAAAGACCAATTTTTGCGCCAGCAAAGACAACGAAGGCGCTTTAGCAGCGTGCCGTTGCGCGTGCGCCTGAGTTCGGATGATGTTGCCAAATTTTCCGTGCGCCGCCATCGTTTCCCGGGTGCAGAAATCGTCACCAACATGACCCGGCATTACCCGCACGGCGAACTCACTGCCCATGTGCTTGGCTACGTAGGCCGCATCAACGAAAATGAACTGCGCAGCATTGATCCTAACAATTACAGTGGCACGCAATACATCGGCAAAACCGGTATTGAAAAAAGTTACGAAGACGAATTGCACGGCCATGTGGGCCACAAAATCGTAGAAGCGAATGTGCGCGGCCAAATCCAGCGCGAATTGGCAGGCTCTCCGCCCACCGCTGGCAGCAATTTACACTTGAACCTAGACTTGGCGTTGCAAGAATATGCGCAACAAATTCTGGCGGGCGAAAAATCTGCGCTGGTCGCGCTGGAACCCGCCACTGGCGGTGTGCTGGCTATGGTCAGCACACCGAGCTTTGATCCTAACCTGTTTATCACCGGGTTAGATATGGCCACGTACCAAGCGTTGCAAAACGCCCCGGAAAAGCCGTTATTTAACCGCGTGATTCGCGGACGTTACCCGCCGGGTTCCACCATCAAACCGGTGGTCGGCCTGGCGGGTTTTGAGTATGGCATCCGTACTCCCAAAAGCGCGCTGTATTGTCATGGTTCGATGCAACTGCCTGGGCAAGAACATAAATACCGCGACTGGAAACGCACCGGCCATGGCCACATGAATTTTCATCATGCAATCGAACAATCCTGTGACGTATATTTTTACCACCTCGCGCAGGACTTGGGCATTGACCGCCTGGCCAGTTTTTTAGCCGAATTTGGCTTTGGCAGCCCGACTGGGTTGGACATTACGGGTGAACAAGGCGGCATTTTGCCCAGCCGCGCCTGGAAAACCAAAGCATTAAAGCAACCGTGGTTTCCTGGCGAGACGTTGATCGTTGGCATTGGTCAGGGTTATATGCTCACCACGCCCATGCAATTGGCCGTAATGACCGCTACCATCGCTAATCGAGGTAAACTGCGCCAACCGCGTTTGGTATTTGCAGTGGAAAAGGCGAATGGCAATGAAATGAATGTATTGCCATCAACACACGCGACAACCATTCCTATGCGCGATCCCTCCATGTGGGACGAGGCGGTGGCCGCCATGGCAGCGGTTATGCACGGCGACATGGGCACAGCACGCAAGACCGCCATGGGCGCGCCCTACCGCATGGCCGGCAAGACAGGCACTGCACAGGTGGTGGCCATTGCCCAAGATCAAAAATACGATGCCAAAAAACTAGAGAAAAAACACCATGATCATGCGCTATTCGTGGGCTTTGCCCCAGTGGACGCGCCGCGCATCGCTGTGGCGGTAATTGTTGAAAATGGCGGCAGCGGCAGCGGAACCGCCGCGCCCATTGCCAGAAAAATCATGGATTTTTATTTGGTTGGCCCGCCGCCGCCCGAGGCGGCAGAACCTGTCGATCCACCGCCTCCATCCCCGGAAGAATGACATGCTGCGCCGCCTGCTCGCTGTGCTCTCCCACCTTGACGCGCCACTATTAACGGGCCTATTTTTACTGGCTGGCGTTGGTCTCACTGTGCTTTATAGTGCAGCAGGCCAAGAGTGGGCCGTGGTGTTGCGCCAAGGCATCCGCCTGGTCATAGGCTTAGGCGTGCTGGTGATTTTGGCACAAATCCCCACCCGCCATCTCATCAGTTGGGCACCTTGGCTCTACTTATTTATTACCCTCATGCTGGTTGGTGTATTGTTGTTTGGCGATATAGGCAAAGGCGCACGGCGTTGGCTGGACCTAGGCGTGGTGCGTTTCCAACCATCGGAAATGATGAAGCTGATTATGCCCATTATGTTGGCCTGGTTCATGAGCCAAGAAACCTGGCCAGTATCGTGGAAACGGCTGATTGTCGGGCTGGGACTGATTGGTCTGCCCGCTGGCCTTATCATGCTGCAACCCGATCTAGGCACTGCCCTGCTGGTGGCCAGTTCCGGCGTATTTGTCATTTTATTGGCAGGACTTAGCTTCAGGGTGATATTTTATCTATTCGCCAGCGGCGTGGCCTTTATTTTAGCCGCATTGCATACCCCAGTACTGTCCTACGTACTGCATGGTTACCAACTCAAGCGCATCCATATTTTCCTCAACCCAGAAGAAGAACCGCTGGGCGCGGGCTACCATATCATCCAATCCAAAATCGCCATCGGCTCTGGCGGGTTGTATGGCAAGGGCTGGCTCAATGGCACCCAATCCCACCTGGAATTCTTGCCTGAACGCACCACTGATTTTATTTTCGCGGTCTTTAGCGAAGAATTCGGGTTAATTGGCATTGCGTTGTTATTGTTGGTGTATTTATTTATCATCACCCGAGGTTTTATTATTGCCATTCAGGCCCAAAGCGCCTTTGACCGCCTACTGGCTGGCAGCTTAACCTTAACTTTTTTTGTCTACGTTTTTGTCAACATGGGCATGGTTACGGGTTTGCTGCCCGTAGTGGGCGTTCCCCTGCCGCTCGTCAGCTACGGTGGCACCTCCATGGTCACGCTACTCGCAGGCTTCGGCATTCTCATGGCGATTTATACCCACAGGCAATTGCCTTACCGTTAGCGCGGAAGTTTATCTATCTCATCCCAAAGACGCAGACGGAATAATGTGGGCAAAATCTTGTAAATAATGGAATTCACCACCACTGCGGGCTGGACGGCGGGTATCGGGCGTAGCAATGCACAGCAAATGGCCTATACCTGCTTGCTGCGCCGTGCGCAATATCGACACATTATCGTCAATGAACAAAGTACGCGCCGGATCATGCGGTTCGTGGACGTGCAACTCACGCCAAAAATCAGGATGTTCCTTAGGCGCACCCAAATCATGAGCGCTGATAATATTATCCAAATCCTCGCCAATGCCCGTGCGCGCTAACTTGATGCCCAACGCTTTGGGATGGGCGTTGGTTACCAGCACCACACGATGGCCGGATTTACGCAACGCGCGCATGAACAAACGCGCATTGGCGTGTTCCGCAATCAGATGAGCGGTTTCCTGCTTAAGTTCCATAATATCCACCTCCAACCGTTCGCTCCAATAATCCACGCTGTACCACGCCAGCGTACCTTCCACTTCGCGGTACATTGCCATCAGTTTGGCCGCTGCCGCGTCTGTGGCCAACTGGTGGCGCTCGGCATAATGCCGAGGTAAATATTCCAACCAAAAATGATTGTCAAAATGCAGGTCTAATAAGGTACCGTCCATGTCCAACAACACATGGCGGATGGCGTTCCAATCTATCATCCGATTGCGTCCATAAATAAAAAAATGGGATGGCCCAAGCTGGCGCGCTGCTGCCAAGGCCAAGAAAATTCATGTTACATTGTATAATATCCTAAACCCCAGAAAGTGATACGCCATGAAAATGAGTCCTGCGCAATTACCTGTGTATTTGCAGAAAAATTCCATACCACCGGTCTACTTAGTCACGGGCGACGAGCCGTTGCAACACACCGAATGCGCGGACGCAATCCGTGCCAATGCCCGCGCCAAGGGATTTCATGATCGCACCGTGTTGGCGGTGGATGCCAATTTTTCTTGGGCCGCACTGGCGCAAGAAACCTCTACCCTGTCGCTATTCGCCGCACGCCGTTGGATTGAATTGCGGCTGGACGATAAATCCCCGGGCACAGCGGGCAATGATGCACTGGCGCGGTACCTAGCGCAACCGTCTGCTGATTTAATGTTGCTAATTACTGCCGGACGACTTTCCACAGCGGAACAAAAAAGCAAATGGTTCAAGGCGGTTGAAGAAAGTGGCGTAGTGATTCCCTGTAACGCGCTGTCCCCTGCCGACTTCCCGGCCTGGATCGGGCAACGCCTGCAAAATGCAGGCTTGCGCGCCACGCCAGAGGCAGTGGCCTTGCTGGCGGAACGTGCAGAAGGGCACCTCGCCGCGTGCGCACAAGAAATTGAAAAATTGCGCTTACTGTGGCCAGACAGCACGGTTACGCCGGAACAAATTATAGACGCAGTGGCAGACAGCGCACGGTTTGAAATTTTTGGCTGGATAGACACTGTGCTAGCGGGCACCCCCGAACGTATCGTGCGCCAATTATGGCGCTTACGCGAGGAAGGGGTTGAGCCAGTCCCGATTCTGGTATTATTGACCCGCGAAATTCACGCGCTATGCCAATTTTCTGCTGAAATCCGCCAGGGCGAACCATTCGCCAAATTAGCCGGAAAATACCGTTTTTGGGGCGCGCGCCAAGCGCTTGCACGCAAAGCGCTGCAACGCCACTCTATGGAACAATGGCAAATCTTACTGCAATATACGGTTTTTCTGGATAAACTATGCAAAGGCGCAAGCAGCGGTAACGTGTGGGACGCACTGCAACGCTTGGCCCTGCGTATTGCTGGCATTCGTCTGGCAGCCACGCAACGGCGGCCAACCCAGACATGCGCCATACCGCTTCACTGAGGAACCATACATGAAACCCAAATTACGGCTACAACACGCCGTGGACATGCGGTTACCCCATGCCGAGACCACAACGGCACACCGCCCCTGGGTAAAAAAAACCATAGGTTGGTTGACAGGTGCACTCCTCAGCGCCGCCATAGGCATTACTGCATGGTTTTTGCAAGACACAGAGCAGCAGCCAGATGCGCCGCCGCAATCCACGGTGGCCGTGCGTCAGCCCGAACTCATGCGGCCAGCTCAACCGATGGATCTGATTCCAGATTTTCCCACGCCAGCATCCATCGCTCCAACGCCGGACACACCGGCATCCGCTGCTACGCCGTTGCCGCCGCCAACGCCTAGGCCGCCTGTAAGGGCCAAAACAGAAAAAAATACACCACAGCCCCGCACAGATTCGGAACGCAGTGCGCCGCCACAAACGCCAAAAGAGGAAAAAAGACCAGCGGATGCCCAAGAAGATGACCTAAAACGGAATGCAGCGCCACCGCCACCTCCGCCACCGGCGGATAACGAACAAGCCCTGTTACGCGAGCTAACGATTAAAGATTACTTACGCCAAGCGGATAAATTATATCAACGCGGAGAATTCACAGCCGCCATCACCGTCTTAAATAAAATTATCGCGGAATATCCTGACTCCAGCGATGCGGTCAATGTGCATAGAATTATCAACGAAATCAAACGGAATACGGAGGAACTTACCGAATGAAACCATGGAATATATGGTTTACAATTACAGTGGCATTACTGCTTACCGGTTGCATTAAAGAAGATAATGAACCTTATGAAAAACTATTGGAACTGACCCGTAGTTATGGCGGTACAGCGACCTCTCTCCAACAAGACACCGATGACCCAGCGCTATTGGAGTTTTTAGACATTACACGCGAGGAGGAAAAAAATCTTGAGATTACACTTTCTAAACTGCGTGACGATGAACAAATTACTGAGGAACAAAAAGAAAACCTAAAAAAAACTCATGAATTAATTACACGCTTGCAAGTGGAAAAAATGCAAGCCATCTTAAATTCATACCATGAAATTACTGTAGAATTCATCCATCTAAATCGACAAGAATTACTGCCCCAGGCCGAGGCCATGCTGGCTGCTATTCCATGGGAACAATATTGTCCTACAGAACGCAAATTAGTGGTGTACGGCTACGGCGATCCAACCGGAGGAGAGCTGCCTACTTTACGGGTTTCCGAAGGCCGAGCAAAAAATGTAGCACATTGGCTGCGCCACAACACGCCGTGCCATGAAAATCCAATCAGCGCACGAGGCTTGGGCGTGGATTTGAAAGCAGAAGAAATTAAAGATTCCATGCTTTCTCCAGAAGAAAAAGAACAAATTTTCCAACAAAGCCGTTACGCACGAATTTTAATTCCAAGAAAAATGCTTCCGCCTGACTAGATAACGGTGAATCACGCATGATTGTTCCATGGCTTATCGGAAGTAACATGCAGTTTGCCTCCTTTATAACAGGTTTTATTCAAATAATTTTTACCCATAAGCTGGAATTTCGCCGTGTCCCTTGAAGAAAAAGCCAAAATTGAAGTCAAGCAGTTAATGGCGGAAATAGGTAAATTGCAAACGCAATCCTCTGCCCGCCAAGCCCAGGCTAAAAACCATATTAGCCAATTAATAAAAGAAATTAACTCACTACAAGTTGTTGCTGCAAAGGAACACGATAAAGAAAAAGCCAAGCTGGCAAAACAAGAAACAAAAAAACTATTTGAAACGCAACTAAGCCATTTTATCTTGGAACAGCAAAGTTTACGTGTCCAACTAGAAAAGTTAGCTAAAACGTTAGAGCAGTATGAATTATTAAAGAAAAACACCACCGGTGGTCTGAGCGCGGAAGACCAAAAACGGCAACAGCAAATACAGCAATTAATCGCCAAAAAAAAATCTGATTTCGTGCAATTTCAGAAAGAAGCAGAATCCATCCGCCAAAAAGCCACGCAGCGTGGTATTTCCTTGGAGGACGAGGTCGTCGCAGAAACTGAGGTACAATTGTCCTCTGCTGACATGGCCAAGGCTGAGGTAGAAAAGTTAATTCGCGAAGTTGCACAACCGCATAGCGCCTCATTACGGCAAAAAACCGATGCGTTGGAAAAATCTAGCGAAGTAAATAAACTGATTGCAGAAATCGCCCAACTTCAAGCTACGGCTGACCAGGGGCTTCTCACTGAAGAAGAAGCACGCCAACTAGAAGATCGCATTAAGCGCATTGAAGGGAAACAGAAAAAAACCCGTGATCAAATTAATCAGCTTACCCAAGCAAAAATTAAATTTGAACTGGCGTTAATGCGCTCGCAGGAACAAAAAGAAACTTTATTGCGCCAAAAAGAACAAGATATTAAATTACAAGAACAGCTTAATCAACTGATTTCCACCAAAGAAGAAGAGCAACAGCAATTAATGGAGGAGCTTAACCTTATTCGCTTGCGCGCGGAACAAGAAGCGGCTGTGCTTAAAGCGCAACGTGATGCTGCCATGGTCATGGCAGGGCAGTCTGTAGATCGCCTAGGAAATTACCATCCCTCCCGTAGTTATCGTTGGGTATCTTTTTTACTGATATTTATATCTATTGTAATCGCTAGTTTGGGTATATTTCTCATGACGCCTTATTCACGGATTTTATTGGCACAATATCTGCCTAATGCCAAAGTACTAGGGCAACAATCCACACAAACGGCCTCGCCAGGGAAATCGACGGCAAAGGACAAGATGCGGGAAGATACCTTGCCATCCAAGGAAGAGGCGCTAGATATTAAGCCCGCAACCGCGCTGGGATCATTTAAGGATAGGCTAAATACGGGAGGGACTGGCCCGGCGATGGTTAAAATTGCGGGCAATACCTTTTGGATGGGCGGTTCAGCCACCCCAGAAGAATCGCCCAAGCACCCCGTCACATTGGAATCCTTCGCCATTAGTAAATACGAAATCACCTTTGCTGAGTTTCAACGGTTCGCCCGAGAAACCTCGCGCGCCGTGCCCGAGGACAATGGCTGGGGCAAGGGTAACCGCCCTATTATCAATGTTTCCTGGCAAGATACCCAGGCCTATACAGAATGGCTAACCTCAGTTTCTGGTTACCAATACCGTTTGCCTTCCGAGCGCGAGTGGGAATATGCGGCAACAGCAGGCACGGCAACGCCTTATTGGTGGGGAAGCGATGCCAACGAAGGCAAAGCCAACTGCCAGGGCTGCGGATCAGAGTTCGATGGCCGCCTAACCGCGCCAGTAGGATCGTTTCTCGCCAATCCGCTGGGCGTTCATGATATGATTGGTAATGTAATGGAATGGACGCAAGGATGTTATCATCCACGCTATCAAGGCGCTCCCCGTTTGGGCCAAATTTGGGAAGGCGGAAATTGCACGCTCCGCGTGGCGCGCGGCGGCGCTTATAATACCCCGGCGAAGGACGCGCGTAGCGCATCTAGGCAAAAATTCCAGCCTGACACGGTAGCGCCTTGGTTAGGTTTTAGAGTGGTGAGAGTATTATAAAATCTGGCAATCCGCCACGGGGATAGGATAAAAGTAAAATTACTTCAAAAATTACACTGCGTCAGTTTATTAGTGCAAATCACCTTATATTATTATCAAAATAAAACATGAGAATATAGATAGGCACGGCGGCTAGAAGGAATAGCTATGAGCATCAGCGAAAAACTACGGCAACGAATCCGTGATTTAGAACGAGAACAAGAAAGACAGCAAGAAGATTTAAATGAATTAAATCAATTGCGTGATCTCGCTGCAATTACCGAACTTGAGCATGAATTGGCTGAATTGAGTAAGCCTGGGCAGGGCAGCAATAAACCCGCCAAAACTTCGGTACAAAATATCGATCTTGCCGAGGAAATCTTGCTTGCGGAAGAAACTAAGGATGTAAAAATAGAGCCAACATCTAAAGAAATACATGATATTGATCTACTTGACGAATTGGATGTGGACGCCAAACCAGTGTCCCGTGCTCGCCAAGGCTTTGTTGTCTGCTTGATGTTTAATACTAACAGCCCAAGCGAATGGGCGGACGATGCAGGGGGCGGCTGGCGTGGCAAAGGTATGGGGACAGTTTATGCAAATAAAACACAAGCTGAAAAACGCTATAATGAATTGAAAAATAAATGGCCAGATTATCCTATCCAAATACACTCTGTTAAACCATAATGTAGATTAAGCAGTGAGATTAAAAAATTAAAAAAATTCACTGGCTGCGTTAGAATTCACCACTAACCGGAGAAAAGAGATTTTAGATGCACCATTATCTATTTTTCCCATGTCATGTCATATCTTTCATCTAATAGCACAATAATGCCGCCTGGGTTGAATGTGCCTGGCAGAGCAGATATTTTACAGTCTAATGATCCTGGAATACCAAAAGACACTGTATGGCAACTATTAGAACGCATTAATGATGTACAGTTAGAGCAACAAAAAACAAAAGAACGCATTGATGAATTAACGTATAGCAAGCAACAATTTCTGCTGACACTGGCACGTTTACGCGAAGAAAAAAATAGCCTTGCTGCGGATCAAGAGCGTAACGAAAAATTACAAGCAAAACTGCTTTCCCAGTTACATAAAAAAGAAGAAGAGCAGCTACGCCTGCTTGAGCAATTAGAAAAATTCCGCCAGCAAGCGGCAGAGCAAGTACAAAAACTCCAGCATGAGTCAATGCCATACTCAACACTTGTTTCTACCAACAACCGCTATAATGCTAACCTGAGCATAACAATCCAACAATTATGGCAAGAATATAAGTATGGATGGATGGCGCTGTTGATTGCTTTTTTTGTACTTATCACTGGTATTATTTCTATATTAACCCTATGAGGTAAGGTATCATGGCAAACCGTCCACAAGATACTCGTATTGAGGCGGAAAAGCTTTTAAAGCAAGCCATGGCGAGCAATACCACAAGTATTGCTCGCAAAGCAGAGAAAGCAAGCGAATTGATTGTTGAAATCGGCAAAATTCAGTCTAACGCACAACAAGGCGGGGTTGAAACTAAAAAAAATTTTTCTGCCGAAGAAGAAACGCAGTGGCTAGCAGAACGCATTTTTCGCCTAGAAGCGGAGCAGCAAAAAACTCGTGAACACATTCAACAATTGATTCAAACTAAAAATAAATTAGAAGAAGTCAGGCGCACCGCCTTGGCTACAGAAACACAACAACAAAGAGAATATAACAGAAAGTTACAAGATAAACTTGCAAGAGTTATTACAGAAAAAGAAAAAGAATACCGCTTGCTTATGGATGAGCTTACCTCGGTAAGAAAAAAAGCGGAAGCGCAAGCTATTCGGCTGAGAGAAGAACGGGATCACGCGCGCACACTTGCGGCGCAGAAAAAAAATAAAGATGCAGAAAATTCTGGCCCGATTCAGCGCGTTTCTCATGCAATTCCTATTACACTGCTATTAGTCGCATTCACTGTCTTAGCAGGAGGGATTATTTATAATATATTCCCCAACTGGTTTATGATGCAATCGGCTACGCCTGAGACTAAGGTTGTAGCCGATCCAAACAAACCCTTGGCAGAGACACCAGAACCTGTGTCAGAAGCGCCAGCAAAACCGAAAAAAATGGTATTGAGCACATTTCAAGATGCTTTGCGCAGTGGCGGCAAAGGCCCGTTGATGGTGGAATTGGCGGGAGGCGAATTTCTCATGGGGGCCAAACCCTCCATGCCATATAGCGATGAGTTACCGCAACTTACAATTAGCTTACAAGCCTTCTCAATTAGTAAACATGAAATCACCTTTGAACAATATGATGTTTTCGCCAATGCAACGAACCGCGCCTTGCCGGAGGATAATCGTTGGGGGCGGGGCGCTAGGCCGGTGGTGAATGTGAGTTGGGAAGATGCGCGCGCCTACACGAATTGGCTGGCGGGTGAAACTGGAAAACCTTACCGCCTACCTTCAGAACGGGAATGGGAATTTGCCGCTAAAGCAGGCGCGGAGACATTATTTTGGTGGGGAAATGACATAGGACAAAACCAAGCGAATTGCGCAAGTTGCGGCAGCCGTTGGGACATGAGCCAAACCGCGCCGGTAGGTAGTTTTGCGCCTAATCCTTATGGTTTGTTAGATATGATTGGTAATGTTGCAGAATGGACGCAGACCTGCCGCTTTCTTAATTATGCTGGCGCGCCATTACAAGGAAATTTACGCAGTGGCGGTGATTGCACTAAACATATGGTAAGAGGAGGTTCTTTTCGCACCTACCCGAATACCTTACGGGTAACGCGCAGGACTGCATATAATGCGCAGGCTAAAAATGATGATTTGGGCTTTCGTGTTGCATTGGGTTATTAGAGGTGGTTCTCCAAATGCCTGAGGAGTTCTGTCAAAAAATAAATATCCGCTTATTTGGTTGAGAATGGTTTATTATAGCCTAGTTATGCGCGTTTTGTGCTCCGCACAGACGGAGGGGATCGCGCTAGCCGATTGGCCTGTCCGCATAAACACTTCCTCCTGCTTTGATGACGGCGGGGCGACTTATGGCCCAGAATGGCCCAGACGCGGGCTTTACGCCATTTACTCCGTGACAGTGTGGGCAGTTACGCACTACAATACAAGGTTTTTCACCTGGTGATACGGCATATGGAATCCATGCCTGATTTATACCCTTGCGATTTTCCCATAAAAATCATGGGACGCACCGCGCCTGGCTTTGCCGAAACGGTGGCTGCTATTGTGCGCAGCCATTGTCAGGATGTTGTGGAAAGCCAGGTGCGCGTGAACACCAGCCGAGGTGGAAATTATGTTTCGGTCACACTTACGATTCAAGCCCGCAGCCGCGCTCAACTAGACGCGCTGTATTCCGAGCTACACGCGCACGAGCGCGTTTTAATGGTTTTATAAGCGAATGATTACAAATTTATTTAAGCCAAAATGGCAGCATGAAAATCCCGAATTACGCAAAAAAGCGGTGGAAGCTCTGTCCGCGCAAGAAGAGCGCGATATTCTGTTAGAAATCGCCAATCACGACAGCGACTCCGGGATTCGTTGTCTGGCGGCACGCAAGCTCAATGATTTACCCGCATTGCGGCAAGTATTGGAATATTCAGATAATCGCGAGGTGCGCCAGTTGGCCATAGACCGGCTGCAAGAAGTGTTGGCTGGCGTGCTGGAAACCTCGTCTTCGCTTTCGGAGCGGCAGGCATTCATTGCGCAGGTGACTTCGCAGGAAATTCTGGCATTTATTGCCCTACAAGGCGTGGAGCCAGAAATCCGCCTAAGCGCATTGGAAAAAGTGACTGGGCAAGATACGCTGGCACATGCCGCTGTAAACGATGCAGTGGTGCGCAACCGATTGGCGGCTTTAGAAAAATTGCACGACTGCGCGCAATTGGAGCAAGTCATCCGTCTCAGCCGCAATAAAGACAAGCGCATTCACCGCGAAGCGCAAGATAAGTTGGCGGTCTTGCAACAACAGCAAGAACGCCCCCGTCAAATCCGCGCCCAGCGTGAGGCGTTGTGCGCGCGCTTAGCGCGGCTTACGGAAACGGAAGACTGGGAAAAAGCACGCAAGGAATATGTGGTCATTGAACAGCAGTGGCAGGAATTGGCCGCGCCGGGCGGTGATGCGGATTTGTTTCAACAATTTGTGAAAACCTACCAGCGTTTCCGGCAAAATTTACAAGAATATCAAGACCAGCAAGCCCGTTACAGCCAAATCCGCATGGATAAGCAAACCGTGCTGGATGCGTTGGCCGTGCGCGCGCGCGAAATTGTGGCGTTAGCGCGCTTGCCTGCTGAAGAAGCGCAGGATTTGGCGCAATTTTTAGCAGATCGCCATATGGCCTGGCAATATACCGGCGAATTGACCGCCGCAGAGGAACGCGACACACAGCGCCGCTATGCGGAATTGGTAAAAGAAATCAATGAGTCCGCGCAAAAATTGCAACAAATACATGCCACGGCGCAGGCGTATGAGTCGCTGTGCGGCGATTTGCGTGCTGTGCTGGAAGCGCCCACGCCAGGCGCAGAAAAGAAATTTCATACGTTACAACAGCGCTGGCAGGCAGTGGCCAAACCTAATGCAGCCAGTGAGTTGTTGCGTGGTTTGGAAGCGCGTTGGCGCGAGTTGGTCAAGCAATGGCAAGACCAATGCGAACACGACAAAGCGAAGCAAAAGAGCGAATTCGAGTCTTTTAAGGACGTGTTGGCGCAGTTGGAGCAAGCGTTGGAACAAGGCGAGTTGCATGAGGCCGTGAGGTTGGAAAAACAGTTGCGCCAAGGACATACGCGCTTGGCGAGTGTACCGCAAATTCACGCTTTGGAGCCGCGCCTGCACGCAGTGAATGCCAAATTCCGCGAGCTTTGCGGTTGGCTGCAATGGGGCAATGATTTGGAGCGCGAGAAATTGTGTGTGCATGTGGAAAGCCTGCCAGCGCAAGCGCTTAGCCCGGAGGCCGTGGTTAAAGCCATCCAGGAGGCGCAACAACAGTGGCGGCAACTGAGCCATTTGGCGGGCGACCGTTCTAACCAAACGTTGTGGAAACGCTTTCAAACCGCTTGTCAAGCCGCGTATGAACCGTGCAAGCAGCATTTTAGCCAACAAGCCGAACAACGCCGCGAATTTTTGGCCGCCAAGCAAGCCGTGTGCGTGGAAATCGAAACGTTGCTGCGCGAAACCGATTGGGAACACGCGGATTGGAAAGCCATTCAGCGTTATATGCAGGACAAATTAAAAGCCTGGCACGCGATAGGCCCGGTGGATCGCAAGGAAAAACGCGCCATCAATAAACACTTTGATACCATTATGGCGGAGTTGGGACAAAAACTTGATGCCGAGCGTAGCGCGAATCAACTTATGCGTAAGCAGTTGATTGAAAAGGCGCAAGCCTTGCACGCCATCACGGATGCGCGCAAAGCAGTGGCAGAGGCTAAGCAGTTGCAGGCAGAGTGGAAAATCACTGTGTCGGGCACGCGCAAGGAAGAAAGGGAATTGTGGGACACATTCCGCGCCGCCTGCGACCATGTGTTCGCGCGGCGGCGCGATGAGCAGGATGCCGTGTCCCAACAATGGCAAGCGATTTTAGAAGCCAAATCTGCATTGTGTGCGGAACTGGAAGCGCAAGCGGACTCTAGCGATGCCGCAGCGCTCAAGAACGCCTCTGCGCGCGTGGCCAAGGCCCGCCAGCAATGGGCGGAACTGGGGCCAACGCCAAAAAAGGCATTGCCGCAATTGGACAATCGCTTTGATCTTGCTTGCCAGGCGTTAAAATCGGCGCGGCATCGCTTAATCCAGCGCGAAGCGCAACAATATTTTGCACAAGTGGCGGCCAAGGCGGCAGTGTGTTTGGCGTTGGAACAAGCCATCACTGCGGGTCAAGGCGAGGCGGCGCTGGCGGGCGCGCAAGCGGAATGGCAAGCCTTGCCCGCTTTGGCAAATGATAAGGACGAAGCCGCGCTGCAAGCGCGTTTTGCTGCCGCGTGTGCTGCAATTGGCGGCTGGCCTGCGGATGCCTTGGCGCAAGCGCGCAAAAATCGTGAGTTTTTGTGCCTGCGGCTAGAACTGGCTGCGGGTATTGACTCACCGCCCGAAGCGCGCCAAGCGCGCATGGAATATCATGTGCAGCGGCTATCACAAGCCATGGGCGGCGACAAATCCGCTGTGGCGGGGGATGCTACCCAGGAAGCGGAACAGCTTGAATTACAGTGGTATTCTGCCGGGCCTAGCGCGGCGGACTTGGAAAGCCGGTTTCGCGCCGCCATCACGGCTATGAAAGGGCACGCCGCTGGGTAAGCCTGGCGATGGGCGCGGCGCGCCCAGGCTCCCAATGGGAAGAAAGCATAATAAAGCTGCCAGGAAACGCCCAATATCATGACTGACAACAAACGCTATCCACTGCTCTGCCAAATTGACGACCCCGCGCGTCTACGCCAGCTCGCTGAAGCGCAATTACCGCAAGTGGCGGATGAGCTGCGTGATTTTTTGATCAACAGCGTATCGCGCACTGGCGGTCACCTGGCGTCCAACCTGGGCACGGTGGAGCTTACTGTGGCGCTGCATTACGTGTTCAATACCCCGGAAGACCGCATTGTGTGGGATGTGGGCCATCAAAGCTACGCCCACAAAATTCTCACCGGACGCCGCACGCGGATGGCGGGCATACGCCAAGACAACGGCATTTCTGGCTTTCCCCGCCGCGAGGAAAGCATCTATGACGCCTTTGGCGTGGGTCACTCCAGTACCAGCATCAGCGCGGCGCTGGGCATGGCACTGGCCTGTGCGGCCTTGGACAGTGACCGCCAAGTCATTGCAGTCATCGGCGACGGTGCGATGACAGCGGGCATGGCATTTGAGGCACTCAACCACGCCGGTGATCTCAAACCGGATTTGTTGGTTATTCTCAATGACAACGACATGTCTATTTCGCGCAATGTAGGCGCGCTGTCGAAATATTTGGGCCAAATTTTATCTAGCCGGTTTTACGCCACCATCCGCGAAGGCAGCAAGAAAGTATTGCAACACGTGCCCTCCATGCATGAGTTTGCGCGGCGCACCGAAGAACATGTCAAGGGCATGATTGTGCCAGGCACGTTATTTGAAGAATTGGGATTTAATTACATCGGCCCAGTGGATGGTCACGATCTGCCCGGACTGGTGCGCACGCTGCGCAATATCAAACAACTGAATGGCTTGCAGTTGTTGCATGTGGTCACTAAAAAAGGCAAGGGCTTTGCCCCGGCAGAAGACGACCCATGCGAATACCACGGCGTCAGCGCATTTGACGTGGACATCGGCATTCGTCCGGCCCAGGCAGGCGGCAAGCAAACGTATACGCAAATTTTCGGCGAATGGCTATGCGCCATGGCCGCTGCGGATTCGCGTCTGATTGGCATCACCCCTGCCATGTGCGAAGGCTCTGGCCTGGTGCGCTTTGCCGAGCAATTTCCTCAGCGCTATTTTGACGTGGGCATCGCTGAACAACATGCAATCACGATGGCGGCTGGCCTGGCGTGCGAAGGCATGAAACCGGTGGTGGCCATTTACTCCACTTTCCTGCAACGCGCGTATGATCAACTGCTACACGACGTGGCATTGCAAAACCTGCCTGTGTTGTTTGCCATTGACCGCGCTGGCGTGGTGGGCGCGGATGGCCCGACCCATCATGGCGCGTTTGACTTAAGTTATCTGCGCTGCCTGCCCAATGTCATCATCATGGCCCCGGCGGATGAAGCGGAATGCCGGGCCATGCTGACCACTGGCTTTTACCACGACGGGCCGGCAGCAGTGCGCTATCCACGTGGTTTTGGCCCGGGCGCGGACATTCCTACCACACTGGAAACCGTGCCAATAGGTCGCGCGCAGACGGTGTTGCAAGGCGAAAAAATCGCCATCCTCGCGTTTGGCAGCATGGTTGTGCCTGCATTGGAAGCAGGGCGGGCTTTGCGCGCCACCGTGGTAAACATGCGATTTATCAAACCATTGGATGCCGACTGTATCACCCGCTTGGCGGCCAGCCACCAACGGCTGGTCACTGTGGAGGAAAACGCCATAGCGGGCGGTGCTGGCAGTGGCGTCAACGAATTTTTGGCGCAACAAGGCATTGTCATGCCAGTGCTCAATCTGGGTCTGCCCGATCAATTTATCGAACATGGTGCCACCCCCACGTTACTCGCACGCTACGGCCTCACCGCAGCCGCACTCACGCAAACCATTGCCCGTTTTGGCGACATCGTGGTGGATTAAATTATTTTTTTGTATCGTTAGGAAATTATTTTTCATGGCAGGCTTGTACACGCTCAAAA
>DYPE01000057.1 GCA_020720085.1 Dichelobacter nodosus
GGTTTTTTAGGTTGGTCAGGCTGCGCTGACTGGGCAGTTTGGGGACGGTTTGAAAGGCGAGCGGGAATTGCTGGCACATAAGTACCGGAGCATAAGTGTATTAACATTTCAGATTTTGATAATAATCACCAAGGGTGAACACTATGAAATACTTACCCATCATTTTAACGCTAGGAGTGAGTTTCTTCAGTGCCACTGGTTGCCTACCTACGTATGCAACCGATGAGGCAGAAAATGAATTATTCGATATGTCCTTAGAAGAACTCATGCAAGTTAAAGTTGTCAGTGAAGCCACAGGCAGTAAACAAACGGTCTTGACGGCACCCGCTATTGTCAAAATCATCACCGCCGCCGACATCAAAGCGATGGGGGCAACGGATTTAGATGAAGTGTTGCAAACGGTGCCTGAAGTACATGTCACACGTTCCAATCTGGCTTATAATCCGATTTACCTGCTGCGTGGCAATTACTATAACAATTACGAAAACCCAAACGTCTTAGTCTTAATCAATAATATTCCGATTAACCTACTCCAGTACGGCCATGTCAGTGGCGTCTGGGGAGGGATGCCCGTCAATGCCATTGCCCGTATCGAAGTTATCCGTGGGACGGGTGCCACAGTCCATGCCGATGCCTTTGTGGGGGCTATCAACATTGTCACGAAAGGCCGAGAAGATATTCAGGGTACGGAAGTAGGTACCCGATTAGGTAGTTTCCACACTAAGGAAGGCTGGGTGCTACATGGTGCCAACTATGGTGGTTTCAACGTGGCCGCTACCTTGGAATACCAAGACACCGATGGGCCAAAGGAAGTGATTACTGAGGACTGGCAAACGGTGTTAGATAAAAGGTTGGGTACTCATGCATCATGGGCACCTGGGCCTATCAATACGCAACATCGCAGTTACGAAGCCCGCCTGGAAGTAGCTAAAGAACATTGGCAATGGCGGGCAGGGCTACAACAACGTGACCATGTGGGTAGGGGGGCGGGGGTGATTCTTGCCCTAGACCCTTTCGGCCTTGTGAAAGCGCAACGACTCAATACAGATTTGACCTACCATCATCCACAACTTGCCACCCATTGGGAACTCACGGCCCAAGCCAGTTATTATCATGATTATTGGGGAATGGAAGTGCCCTCTTTTGTATTACCCCCAGGCACTGGTGGTGGTGCTTTTCCCGAAGGCAAACAAATGAATACCCGTATGTCGGAAGCCCATACGGCGGTTAATCTGTTTACCTTTTATACGGGCTGGCCGACTCATACCGTACGAGTGGAAGCGGGTTATACCCATGCAGACCTCTATAACGTGATGAGTTGGCGCAATTATAACAATCGCACCAATCAATGGCTGGGCAAGATGGTTGACTTCTCGGACACGCCATACTCCGCTTTACCAGAGATGACGCGCCGCAATTGGCGTCTGTTTATTCAAGATGCCTGGCAGTTTCATCCACAATGGGAATTGACCGTAGCTTGGCGTCATTACAACTATTCAGATTTTGGCAACACGGACAATCCGAATCTAGGATTAGTTTGGCACCCCAGTGATAAATGGACAGCCAAGTTACTGTATGCCAGGGCATTTCGAGCACCAAGTTTCGCTGAACTATACGCGGCTAATGCAACCAATGTTGGCAATCCACAGTTAAAACCAGAACTTATTGACACGCTGGAACTGGCCTTGGATTATCAAGTAACGTCACAGTTACAGTTCACCGGCAATATGTTTTACAACCGCGTCACCGATAGCATTACCACGACGGACATTCCAAATCAACTGCAACATTATCAGAATAGTGGGACTAGAACCGGCTATGGACTAAGTTTAGCCGCTCAATGGAAACCGTCGAAAAATTGGACACTGCAAGGTCATTACGATTTTCAAACGGCCACGGATCAAGACAGCCGCCATATTCCCAATTCGCCGCGTCAAAAGTTCTATCTGCGCACGGATTGGCGATTCCTTCCTGGGTGGAATTTAAATACACAGGCCAATTGGGTGGGCAGTAGTTATCGTTCTGTAGGCGACAGTCGCCCCCCTATCAGTGCTTACACCACGGTGGATGTGACCTTGCGTTACCAACAGGAAAAGCAACCGTGGGAAGTGGGTTTGTCGGTACGTAATCTGCTAGACACGGATGCCTATGAACCTTCTAGCGCTGGGAATCCTACGGATTTGCCATTGGCGGGACGGAGTGTTTGGGGAGAGGTTAGGTATCGGTTTAAATAGGAAATCCAACCCACTTTCCCAAACTATCCCGCCCCGTGTGGGGCCGTATCGAGCGTAAAATCCGGTGCCGGTTTGTGTCTCAAAACCGACTCTTCGGTGTTGATGGCATCCGTTGCAACCTCATTTAAAATGCTGCCAGCCAGTGTGCGCTGGCGCTTGCCACAATCCGCCGTCTGGCGTGCGAAAAATTCGCGTGGGTTCTGCAGTGATAACGCCAATGCGTGTGGCAAACTCCAGTGTTTCTGGTGACGCCAGCGTTCCTGGCGCGGTGAAGCATAATTCATAATCATCGCCCGCAGTTAATGCCAATTCCCAGGCGGTTGCGAGCGGCAATTGGCGCAACGCGGGGTCAAGCGGCAAGCTCGCCAAGTCGATGATTGCACCTACACGCGAGGCGTCTAGGATATGGCCTAAATCTGCGGCCAAACCATCGGACACGTCAATCGCCGCGCTGGCGTGACCGCGCAATGCCATGCCTTCTGCCAACCTCGGTATGGGGCGCAACAGCCGCGTAATGGCCGCGTTGGGCGTTGCGGGGTGGTTGGGTCGTACTTCCGGCCACAGGCGCAAGCCCAGTCCTGCGCCGCCTACGGTGCCGGTCACCCAGATGCCGTCGCCTGGCCGCGCTCCGCTGCGCCGCAACGCTTGGCCAGCAGGCACCCAGCCCAAGACTTGCACGGTGATGCTCAGTGGGCCGCGTGTCATGTCACCGCCCACCAATGCAATGCCCGCATCTTCGGCCAGTTCGCGCATTCCGTGGCTAAAGGCTTCCAGCCAGGCTGGCTTGGCCTCAGCCAGGGTCAGACATAGCGTGAACCATGCCGGTTGCGCGCCCATGGCAGCCAAATCGCTCAGGTTGACTGCCAAGGCTTTGTAGCCCACATGCTCGGGCGGGGTGTCCAACGGAAAATGCACGCCTGCCACCAGGGTATCCGCAGACACCGCCAATTCCATGCCCGCTGGCACAGCCAGCAGCGCGGCATCGTCGCCCACGCCAAGCACTGGCGGATGGCGCGCGCGCCATTGACTGAAATATTTGTAAATTAATGAAAATTCATCCATAAAACATCGCCTTTATCAGGCAGGGACAGGCAATTCTTCAATGATTTCGCGTACCACTTGGCTTGCGCCACGGCCTGCGAAATGCGCCTGCGGATCCATTTTCAAGCGATGCGCAATGACGGGCAGCGCCAATTCCTGCACTTGCTCGGCGGTCACGAATTCTTGCCCGTCATACAATGCCAAGGCTTGGCTGAGTTGCATCAAAAATAATGCAGCCCTGGGGCTGGCCCCCATTTGCACGCCTGTAGCCTGGCGTGTGGCGCGCACCAGTTGCACAATGTATTGCTTGATTTCCGCGCTGACCCGGACTTGGCGCACGGTGTCTTTTAATGCGGATATGGCTTCGCGCGTTACGCACGCGCGCAACGCTTGGCTGCTTTGCCCTTGTTCTTGCAAGCCGAGGATGCGGATTTCGTCTTCCAAGGGCACATAGCCCAAGCTAAAGCGGATGGCAAAGCGATCCATTTGTGCTTCAGGCAACGGATATGTGCCATGAAATTCAATGGGATTTTGCGTGGCAATCACTAAAAATAAATCACTCAACGCATGGCGCGCGCCATCAAGGCTTACTTGGCGCTCGCCCATGGCTTCCAATAATGCCGATTGCACCCGGGGCGAGGCGCGATTGATTTCATCGGCGAGCAAAATATCGCAAAACACCGGGCCTTTATGAAAATGAAAATTTTGATTTTTTTGGTCAAAAATAGAAACGCCTAAAATGTCAGAAGGCAATAAATCCGGCGTAAATTGCACGCGGTGAAAATCGGCGTGAATGGAATGCGCTAATGCTTTGGCCAGCGTGGTTTTGCCTGTGCCTGGCAAATCTTCGAGCAAAATATGCCCGCCGCCTGCAAACGCGGCCAGTAATTTGCGCACAGCGGCTTGCTGGCCTTGCATGACTTGGAGAATGTTATTGGAAAGGGTTTGCAGCGTGGCAGTGGCCTGTAAAAAATTCACGGTGTTGGCTCGTTATGGGGGATGGAAGAAAGTGACGGGCGGTGAGACATCATACAAGATTTCAGTGGATTTTCACCATGCGCGCCACAGCGATGGCGTGCTGGGCGTAGCGCAAATATTATGAAATTACTCTATTATTTCAGCAGTATACAAAATAACCGTGCAGGCTGCGCGCAAATTGGCCTGCGGCGATAATGCGTGAGAGTCACTTTTTTGCGTTAAGACACATTGCCGTACCCAAGGAATGCCCGCCATGTCGGGGCGTTCTAATGCCGCCAAGACGGCCAGCAGCTCGTCTTCATGCAGCACATCCATTTCCAGTTTCATTTCCGAGGCATAGGCGTGAAAAGCGCGGTCTTGCGCCGTATTTTCTGGAATGAGGTATTCCTGGCGCGGGCTGATGGTGAACGTGAAATGGGACAGCTTGAATTGCTGGCCCAATTGATTGATTTGCGTCATCCAATTCAGCCGCTGTTCCTGGCTGTCGCCAAGGAAATGGCGGCGTTGCAAGTCTTGGAAGGTTTGGTACGATTGCTGGAGAATTGCTACGGTTTGCTCGGTTTCGCGGTATAAACTCTGCAAATGTGTCAATTCTTGCTGCTGCTTTTGCCGGGCATCATCCATGGCCAGAGTATACTGGCGCGCGCCATACATCCACACGCCGCCGAGCACTGCCGCGCCCGCGAGGAGGGCCAGTGCTGTGCGCAATTGCTGCCACTCAATGGGCGGGAACACCGCCGTAGGCGGAAACAAGGGATTTGTCATCGATCAGTATATCCAGAATAAATGGCGCGCGGCCCAATTCGCTATTGTCTAGGCTGGCTTGATTGCCTATGGTGGCTTCGGGATGAATGGTCAGCGGCAATTTTTCCGCAGTTACGGTGCGCACGCCGGGCACTGCGCGCAATTGGTGGATAAAATTTTGCACTACCGCAAGTGCCTGGGTGAAATCGCCGCTAAATGGTTCGACCCGGCCCAATAACCGCACATGGTGCAACACTTCCAGCGTGGTGGCAGCAGTATTTTTGCGCAACTGGGCGAAGCGGGGATTGATTGGCGTTGCGTCTGCCGCCTCGTTCTGAACCACCGTGGCGGGCTTGGTCTGCTCCTGCACGCCCCATTCCATGCGCGACAGCGCCAATTGCGGAAACTGGCTTAAGTGGTGGCTCACCAAGTCCAGCGCGGGCCTAGGCGCAATGCGCTGGCGCAAAATATGGCGAGCGGTATCCACCGTATTTTTAATGTGAATCACTTTAAAGGGAATTTGTTGCAATTGTTGCGCATCGTTGTAGCGCGCCGATAAATCCGCCATTTGCGCGCTCATCCGCGCTGTGTCCGCCACAATGGCGCGTGCTGATAGCATTTGCGCTGTACCCAGCGCGCCTGTGACCGCCAATACCGCAGCGGCTGCCGCATACAACGCCTGGCGCGCACGAAGGTATAAAAAGTAGCGAATTTCAATCCATTGGCCATAATGATTGCCCTGCCTGCGGCGGGCACGCCGCCATTGTGTCGCCAATTGACAAGCGACCAGCCAATTCCACTCATATGGCGCGGGGAATTCGCGCATCCCCACTGCACGCGCCAACTGCGCAGGGTCTAACAGTTGGTAGTTGATTTCGACGGCGGTGTTCTGGGCACGAAAATACTCGTGCAAAAATGCTGTGTTGGCTGGCGCCAATAGCAATACTTGCAACGGCTGTCCGTCTGGCAATAAATTAAGCGTATGCAGGTAACGCTGGGTATTGACCACTTCCTGGCTTACCGTGGCCGCATAGGACGCCTCGTCCAACCCAGCCAGTGGCGTGAGGCGGCTTAACGTAAATTTTTGCCGCGCGAAAAATGATTGGCGCAAGGCATAGCCTTCTCCCATATGCGCGGTGTGCCCAACAACAAGCGCATATGGAGCAGGTGGCAGCAACGGTAACAACGCTTCGCCCAACAATGGCAAGGAATAAATGCCAGTCAAAGGAATTTGGCGCGCCAGGATAATGCGCAACCACGGGGCCAGCCATTGCGGTTCAGTAATGCCTAAAAACAGCACTTGATCCTGTGCCTGGCCGCTTGGGCTATTCGGCAGACGGGTGTGGAACACCGAATGCGTATACGGCGTATTAAGAAACAATCGTTTAGCGCGCAGTTGCATCATGTCGCGACGGTGTGTGGCCGCCAGGTGCGGCACGATTTCCAAGCGGTATTCTTCCTGGCGGCTGTCCAGTAGCACATGCGCCACGTACCTGGGTTGGTGCGCCAGGTAGGCAGCAAAATCAGCCTGGCCTTCCGGCGTGGCGGGAAAAGTTTCGCAGGGCACCTTATCGCGGCCATTAAAAAAATAGGCGCGGAGTTGGTGGTCAGAAAGATAGAATACCTGTTGCGCGTTCATGCGGTTACCGTAGCAAAATGGCAACGTATTGCGATGCAACGCATTACGATGCCATGTTTCATGGCTTGATTTGTCCCATAATGTCGTAAATTGGCCCCAACACTGACAGCATCACCCAACCTAAAATCAGCCCCAGCAACAGCGTCATTACCGGCTCCACCATTGCCTGGATTTTTCCAATGCTTTCATGCACTTCTCGATTATAAAAATAACTGACATTATGCAATGCCGCATCCAATTCGCCCGTGCTTTCGCCGATATTTACCATGCGCACCACCAGTAGTGGAAAAAGTTTGGCTTGGGAGAAACTCTCGCCAATGCCGCAGCCCTCGGCAATGGAGTCATGTACTTTTTGCACGCCGTCCTCAATAATCAAATTGTTCACCGTTGCCTTGCACAATTGTAAACTGTCCAGCACCGTAATGCCGGAAGCGTACATCATGGCAAAAAAACCGGCAAAGCGCGCCAGAATAATTTTACGTAAAATCGGCCCAAACAGCCAAACATGAAGTTTCCAATAATCCAGCCAATAGCGTGCGGTAATGCTGATACGCACGGCAATGACAATGAGCAGAACCAATAAAATCGGCGCACCGAGCAGCACATACCAAAAATGCACAAAAAACCACGAAGCATTAAATAGCAAACGGGTATGAAACGGCGGCGCGTGCTCCATTTGCTGTAAAAATACCGTTAATTCCGGCACCACTTGTGTCATGATAAAAAATATTACGCAGATCACCACAAAACCGACGAATGCCGGATATATCATAATTTTTTTGGTCTGCGCAACCAGCTCATCTTGCCATTTGATGTTTTCAGTCAAATACAAAAATACCTTATCCAGCGTACCGCTTTCCTCTCCGGCGCGCACCAGGCTTAAAAATACCATATCAAAAGCACGCGGAAACCGGCTCATGGCCTGAGAAAGTTGCTTGCCGCTTTTTACATCTTCATACAGCGAGGAAATGATTTCCTTAAAATTGGACTGTTCCATGCTTTCTTGCAAATCTGCCAAGCCATCCAACAACGGCACACCACCGCGTAATAGTTGCTCCATGTAAAAACAGAAGGTTATCAATTCCTGGCGATTGACGTTGCGCCCGTGCAAACGCGATGCGCGCTGGCGTGCTGGCGACACCCGTATCGCTTCCAACCCCATGCGCGCTAGGCGCAATTCCAAGTCCTCGGGATTATCGGCTTGCAGTTGACCTGTGCTCACATGGCCATTGTGATCAACTGCTTTGTAATGAAATTGCATAAAATTCCTTTGCACAATAAAACTACCGTGAGCGGCGTTGCCGTTTTGGCAGCAATTTCCGCTGACCTGTGCCCATTGTAAAATACGGGCTGAAAAGGCACCAACTTCTGTGCAGTGTATGCGCAATGGTTTGCGCAACGTCACATGCGCCACATTCTCCGACCATTATGCGACAATGGCGGCGTTTTCACCGCGCGGGTTTCCGCAAGTAGACAAGGCGATACGATATGAACACGGCATCCCACTCTCCTGCAAATTCTCCTACCACGGCGGCGGCCCCGTCTACGGCGGTGTTCCCGCCTACGGCGGCGTTCCCGCCTGTGCCAGATATGGCAACGGGCGGCGCATATGAACTCATTCGCGAGCGGCTCAGCCGCGTTGCGCGCGCATTGGCCGAGCGGCTGGCCGCGCTGAACCAGGCGCGTGCACAAGCGTTTGGCAGCACGCGCCTGGAAGTGATTGGCCGCGTGCGCGTGCGCACTGAAAACCAATGCGTGCCACGCGACATTAAAGCATTCGGCCACACCGCCGTTGACGGGAATGCCACTGTTTCTGGGCAGCCGGGAGGGGGGGGGCCGAGAGGGGCGGATGGGCACCCACGAGGGGTGCCCGTACAACAGTTATTGTTAGGCTATAACGTGTTCGTGGGGCTGCGTCCGCAAGTGCAGGTGGCCGATGTATTCAGTTTGCACCGCGTGGCACCAGATGAAAACGGCGAGTTGGCCATCACAGAAATTCCGCTGTCCGCGCCGGACAATCCGCTGAATGATAAAAAATTCATTGCCGATTTTGAAGAATTGTACCGTTATTATAAAGATACCCGCCTGAGCCAATTGCGCGCGTTGGACGAAAAACGGCTGATGGTGTTTCAAACTGGGCGAACGCTGAAGGACAGCCGGGTATTCCGCTGGCAAGTGGATCGCACTGGCCAAGTGCGCTACATCGACAACCGGGGCGAACGCGATCATGTATATCCGCCGCCGCACGACTTTACCTGGCGCGCCACCTCGCGCGAGCAGCACGTGGCTGGGCCGCATCCCCATGTATCTATTTTGGATCAAATATTTGTCGAAACTGTGGGTGGCGATCTCACGGTTAAGATTGAAAACAACACTGCCACTGGCGCGGGCATTTACAGCGAACCAGTGATAGACCCCAATCAGTCGTTGGCGGATGCGCAAATTTTTTACGCACAAGCCAGTGGCTTAATTTTGCTAAAAATCCGTCCGTACAAGGAAGAAGATTGGCGCTATTTGGTATACAACCCGCGTTTGCAGCGCGTGGCGCGCATTGACGCCATTGGACGCGCTTGTGTGTGCTTGCCCGAAGATCATGGCCTTATATTCCCTGGCGGTTATTACCTGCTCAGCGGCGAGCACAAATCGTTTGACGGCACGCCCACAGACCTGACCTTCAAGCGCATGTTGCGCGCGCCCAACGGCGAAGACGCGCTGTATGTGTTTCACCACGAGGTGCAGGGCTTGCAGGTGCTATATGCCTACAACCTCATCCGCAAGGAAACGCATCCGCCCATTGTGTGTCACGGATTCTCGCTGTTTCCTGATGGCCGCATGGTGGTGTTCCGCGCCGACAACGATACGCCCGCCAAAGTGCATCCCATGCAAATTTGGCAAACGCCGTTCGGCGGCGAAGAACACATGGCCGCGCCTACTGATTCGACATTGGGCAAAATCGGCAATGCCGAACTGGTGCGCGGCATTTCCGACGGCTACACCTTAACGCGCATGGTGGACCAGCAACAATCCACGGCGGCGTTCTCGCCCACGCGCCAGATGTATGAAGACCTCATTGCCCACACCCGCCGCGTGCTAGACACCTATCACTGGCTGGAGCACCCTGGCCTGCCCGCGCCGCTGGCACCGCTGTTAAAAGAACTGCTGGACAACGCGGAACGCATTATTGACGAATTTGAAAAAGCGCAGGCGCAGCGCCGCCAAGCCAGTGAAGCTCTGGCGCAAGCGCGCGCCGCCCAGCAAAAACTACTGGAGGAAATTGCCCGCCAAGCGCAGTGGACGCAATTAAACGAATATCTGTCGCGGCTGGCCGCATTGCGCACGCAGCGCGGGCGGTGGATTACCCTGCGCGAAACGCGCTACCTGGATTTGCCCGCCGTGGACGCACTGGAGCGCGAAGCGGCCCAAGCATTCAGCGCGTTGGGCCAGGCCACAGTAGAATTTATGTTGCAGCGCAATGCGTTGGACAGTTACGCGCAGGCGCTGCACCAGCATTCGGCAACGATTGCCGCGCTGACGCAAAGCCAACAGGCCGAGGCCGCACGCACGGCGCTGAACGCCACAGCAGCGGAATTGGAAACCCTGACTCAGGCGCTGCACGAATTGCCCATTGCCGATCCCAACGCGCGCGCGCGCCTGCTGGAGGCCATCGCCGAGGTGTATGCTGCGCTCAACCGCGCCAACGCCGAATTAGAACTCAAGCGCAAATCCCTATCTGCGGCAGAAGCGCGTGCTGAATTCGCCGCACAGTTCAAACTGTTGGCACAAAGCGTGGCTGGCGCGCTGGCCGCCGCAGATACGCCAGAACAGGCCGACGCGCAATGGACGCGGTTGGCGGTGCAATTAGAAGAATTGGAAAGCCGCTTTGGCGAATACGACGAATATCTGGCGCAACTGGCAGAAAAACGTGAGGAAATTCAAGGCGCGCTACAAGCGCGCAAGCAACAATTACAGCAAGAACGTCAACAACGCGCGCAACATTGGCTGGGCGCGGCGGAACGCATTGTGCAAGGCATTGTCCGCCGTGCGCGCGAATTGGCCTCGGTTGACGAGCAGAACGCCTTTTTTGCTGCCGACGCCATGGTACTGAAATTACGCGATATTATCGCCAAACTCGAAGACCTGGGCGAACGGGTCAAAGCCGGCGAATTGCTGGGCCGCCTGCGCGCCGCGCGCGAGCAGGCCATTCGCGAATTGCGCGACCGCCGCGATATTTTTTCGCAAGACGGCAGCCTGATTCAATTGGGCAACCACCGTTTTAGCGTCAACACCCAGCCGCTAGAATTGAGTTTATTAGCGCGCGAGTATCAGGGCGAGCAGATAATGGCGCTGCATGTTGCTGGCACGGATTTTTTTCAGCCGCTAGAGGACGCTGAATTCGCCGCGTTGCAACCGTATTGGCAACAAAGTTTGGTGTCGGAAACGCCTGAGTTGTGCCGCGCCGAATACCTGGCGGGCACACTGCTGCTCGCGGCGGAAAGCGATGTTGCACTGGCGAGCGCGTTGCGCGGTGCCAAGACAGCAGGCACACTGACGCAATACGTGCGGCAAGTGGCTGCGGAGCGTTATGAGGAAGGCTACGAGCGCGGCGTGCATGATGCGGATGCCGCGATGTTGTTGGACAAATTGCTGCCACTGGCAGAAGGCGCGGGTTTGCTGCGTTATCCGCCGCGTTGCCGTGCGCTGGGGCAATTGTTTTGGGCAGCGTATGAAGATGACGAGCCATGCGAAATATGGGCGCAAAGCGCGCTGGCGTTGCAACAAATTCGCACCAGCCTGGGCGGCGGTCAGCCGTATGCCGAACGTTTGGTCAACGCATTGCACCAGGCCATTGCCGCTTTTGTGGCGGAACAGGGCTTGGTCGGAGCGTTCACCGCCGACGAAGCCGCACCGGCTGCCGAATACTTACTGGAAGAACTGGCCAACGGCGGGCACCAATTCACCGCCAGCAACGAGGCATTGCGTTTGGTAGAAGCATTTACGCGCCATTTGGGTGCGCAGCACGCTACATTCACTCAAACCCTGGCGCAACTGCGCGTGGCGGATAGCTATGCGCTGGCGTATGAATGGCTGGCCAGCTTCGCCAAGCAGGCAGGAACACTGCCGTTGGCGGGAACGCCGCCATTGGCAGAATCAGCCCTAGATACCCAGTTTCTGGCTGAAGCAGCGGTGATTGTGCTCACTACCTAACCAGCCGTTTCAATTCAATCAGTAACGGCGGTGTTCCTGCCAACGGCAGCGTTCCTGCCAACGGCAGCGTTCCTGCCAACAACAAGCTGACAGCGCACCGCGCTTGCCAACCTCCATTTCAACGCATTTTTACAACTAAAAACCATGAATTTTCATCCCATTGCTCAGCCCATATACCCTGGCCTCACCCCATCTGACTTAGGCCCCACTGCGCCTGGTGCTCCTGCGGCCAACGCGCCGCCGCTCAGGAACGCCGCCGTTGGTGGGAACGCCACCGTTGGCGGGAACGCCGCCGTTGGCCTATACGTGCATTTTCCCTGGTGCGTGCGCAAATGCCCGTACTGCGACTTTAACTCGCACGCCACAACCGCCCCCATTGCTGAGGGCGAATACGTGCAAACCTTGCTGGCTGATTTGGCACATGAAGCAGCGCGCGTCCAAGGGCGGCAGGTACAAACGATATTTTTCGGCGGCGGCACGCCCAGTTTATTTTCCGGCCTGGCCTTGCGCCAATTGCTGTATGGCATTCAACGCACCATGGCTGTGGCCAGTGACGCAGAAATCACCTTGGAAGCCAATCCCGGCACCATAGAAGCCGCACGCTTCGCCGCGTATCGGGATGCGGGCATTAACCGTTTATCCATCGGTGTACAAAGCTTTCAGGACAGTCAGTTACAAGCGCTACAACGCATTCATTCCGCACGTGACGCCAGCTTGGCGGTGCGTTCTGCGCGTGCGGCGGGGTTTGACAATATCAATATAGACCTCATGTTCGGCCTGCCCAGCCAAACCGTGGCCACCGCGCTCGCAGACTTGCGCCAAGCCGTGGACCTTGCACCCACCCATGTGTCGTGGTATCAACTGACCCTAGAACCGAACACGGCCCTGGCGAAAATGCCGCCAGATTTGCCCGAAGACGACGCAATTTGCGACATACAGCAAGCCGGCATGGAGTTTCTAGCACGCGAAGGCTATGCGCAATACGAAGTTTCCGCCTATGCCCAGCCGGGCTGGGAATGCCGCCATAATTTGAACTATTGGATGTTTGGCGATTATTTGGGCATAGGCGCAGGCGCACATGGCAAGGTTAGCCAATGGGCCGAGCAAGCCATCCAATCCGTAGTGCGCACGCGCAAACCCAAATCTCCTGCGGCTTACTACGCCAATCCCACTGGTTTTTGCACCGAATTGCAGCCCGCGCATCTGTCTGCCGAATTCATGCTCAACGCCCTGCGCTTAACACACGGCGTGCCCGCCTGGCTGTTCATGTTGCGCACCGGACTGCCCTGGGCCAGCATAGAACCCACCGTCATTCAAGCCAGGGCCATGGGCTGGTTAGAATCCATCCCCGACCGACTCGTCCCCACCCCAGCAGGACGGCAATTTTTGAATGATTTGTTGGAGTTGTTTGTGTAGTTCAGCATTCTCCCAATACAAACCGGAGTAAATTATGCCTAACCCGATGGTGTACAACGAAAAAGTGTTGCCCACTACCCGGCTTTCCGCTGCTAAAACTTGTTAAATCGTCCCCGGTTTGCCGAATACAGCAGCAAGAGGGTTAAAAAGGAAAAAAACAGCATCCCGCCCGCCAGAACGTGCGCCTGGCCGAAGTTCAGGGTTTCGACATGTTCGTAAATGGCGATGGACAACACTTGGGTTTTGCCGGGGATGCCGCCGCCGAGCATCAGCACTACGCCGAATTCGCCGACGGTGTGGGCAAAAGTGAGGGTGATGGCGCTTAAAAAACCCGGCCAGGCCAGCGGTAGCGCCACCGTAAAAAAGCGATCCAGCGGCCCGGCGCGCAGGGTGGCGGCGGCTTCCAGTGGCCGACTGCCTATCGCGGCGAAAGCGTTTTGCAAGGGTTGCACCACGAAAGGCAGGGAAAACGCCACCGAGCCTATCACCAAGCCCGGAAAGCTGAAAGTCAGTTGTTTGCCGCCCAGCCAAGCCCATACCCCCCCCACCGGCCCATGCGGGCCGAGGGTAATCAGCATATAGAATCCCAACACGGTAGGCGGCAACACCAAAGGCAAGGCAACCATCGCTTCCACCCAATTGCGCGCCCAGTGGCGGGTGTGTGCCAGCCACCAAGCGAGCGGCGAGCCGATGATCAGCAGGATCAGAGTGGTCACAGCGGCCAATTGCAGCGTCAACTGAATTGCCGCCCAATCGTGCGGACTGAAGATTGCCATGCCGCTTTATTCTCCTGGCAGGATAAAGCCGTATCGTTTGAAGATAGCCCGCGCTGGTGGGGTTTCCAGATATGCGGCAAAGGCATGGGCAACCGGCTTGTCCGACGCCCGTTTAAGCACGGTATAGGCTTGTTCCAGCGGTTCGTGGAGCTTGTTGTCGATCAGGCTGAAACGCCCCTTTTCCTGCATTTCTGGCACCACCGCCAGCGATAACGCAATAATGCCGATTTGCGCTGATCCGCTGTAGATAAATTGGGCGGTTTGCGCGATATTTTCACCAAACACCAGTTTGTCCTGTACTTTTTCCCATAATCCCGCCGCTTCCAGCGCTTCCTGGGCACGCTTGCCATAGGGCGCGTGCTTGGGATTGGCGATAGCGATTTTCTCCATGCCGGGCGTAAGTAGGCTGTTGAGCGTAGGTGGCTCGCCTTCTTTGCCGGGCTGCCAAACCACGATACGTCCGATTGCGTAGAGTTTGGGTTCCGTGGCAGTCAGGCCGTCGGCGTGGAGTTTGCGCGGATATTCGATGTCTGCGGAAAAATACAGGTCGAATGGCGCTTCATGACTGATTTGGTGATAAAACTTGCCCGATGATCCGCTAATCACCTCGATTTTCACGTCCGGGTGTTGCGGCCTGAAATCCGCCACCAAATCACTCATGGCGTATTTCAAGTCCGCCGCCGCCGCGATGATTAATTCTTCCGCCAATGCCTGGGTGCTTGCCAGAGCCAGACCCAAACTTAACAAAATCCCCTTTACGTTCATTTCATGCTCCTAAGTCTCAAAGTGTGGATGGGGTAATTATTCAACCAGATAACCGTATTCCTTAATAACCTCGATGGCCGCCGGGCTGCGCATGAATTCCACGAACGCCTTGACAGCGGGCTTGTCAGCGGCTTTTTGCAAAATGACTGCGCCCTGCGGGATGGGATCGTACAAATCAAGCGGCACCAGCCAGCTCGAACCCTGCTCCGAGCCTTTTTCTTTCAGTTGCGACACCGCGATAAAGGCTAATTCGGCATTGCCGGTGGCGACGAACTGATAGCACTGGGTCAGCGTTTCACCATAGACAATTTTGTCCTTGAGTGCTTCATAACGCCCTATTTTCTTGAGAATATTCTCTGCTACTACGCCATAAGGCGCGGTTTTCGGATTGACAATCGCAAGGTGATTAAAATCATCTTGTTCCAACACCTTGCCCGCCGCGTCCACCCGCTTGGGATCGCTAGACCACAACGCGAGTTTGCCGAAAGCAAAGGTATATAAACTGTCCGCAACGGCCTTGCCTTCCTTAACCAGTTGTTCAGGGCGTTCCCTATCCGCTGCATAAAACACATCGAAAGGCGCATCCTGCGTAATTTGCGCATATAACTTGCCAGTCGATCCGAAAGAAGGGATCACAGTATGCCCGCTGGCCTGCTCGAATTTCGCCGCCAGTTCCTTGAATGGACTGGTGAAATTGGCGGCCACGGCGGCGTGGACTTCATCCGCCAGGGCGTTGTGCGCCAGCCCGAAAGTCAATAAAACAGCCGTGAGTGTGCGTGAGAAACGCATGAGTTTTGCTCCTGTTTGAGAGGAGGGATAACACCCCTTGAAGGGGTGTTATCCCTGGGGGTTACCCTGGGATTTACGCCTGCACCGCCAAAATCACATGGCTGGCTTTAATAATCGCGCACAGCCGTGCGCCTTCGTGAATTTCTAACTCGCGCACCGATTCTTCGGTCACCACGGCTTTGAGAATGCTGCCGCCTTTGAGTTCGATCACCACTTCGGCGTTGACCTGGCCTTCAATTAAGCGCGTGACAATGCCGCAAAAATGGTTGCGCGCGCTGGTTCTAATCCCCGCGTCTTCACGCAGCAAAATTACATGCGGCGCTTTGACCAGCGCAAACGCCTCGCCACCTTCTTTTAAGCCAAGTGATTTGACGCTTTCATCCGTGATCACCGCGACGATTTGATCACCGCCTTTCATGGTCAACACCACTTCGGCATTGATCGGGCCGTGTTTGATGTGAGTGACCGTACCTAAAAACTGATTCCTTGCGCTGGTTTGCATATGTAAACTCCTCAGTAAGCGAATGATGAGATTAGAAAATCCTTCAAATTCCTCGACTCGTGCCGCCAGCACCGCCAAAAAACGCTGATGCTCGCGCTCAATTTCCTCCCATGCCGCCAGCAAACGCCGCGCATAAGGCGTCAATGCCGCGCCACCGCCATCTTTGCCGCCCACATTGCGCATGACCAGCAGCATCGGTGAAAGATTGTTCATGGCATCCACCCAATCCCAGGCGGTTTTGTAGCTGATGCCCACCGCACGCGCTGCCGCAGAAATCGAACCGCATTGCTCAATGTGCGCCAGCAGTTGCAGGCGTTTGCGGTTTAAAAAATTGTCATTGCCCAGCGACAAGTTAAGTTCGCCGAACAGGTGCATGGCTTGTGAAGAAGGTTTGGATGTATCCATAAAGTATGCCGTTATATTATCATGTATATAGCGATTGGCAACAAAATAAATCAATTTTGAGGCAATTGCAAGTAAAATTGTAAGAGAATCCGGGAAGTGCTCAAACTCACGCAAGACGCCTTCCGCTCCAAATGTTGATGCAGTTTACCAAATGAGAGCAAATACCGCTGCTGCCGACATCAAAACATCAGGCAGTGTGTAGCGAAATTTCCCTGTGCGTTCGTCGGGTATGGCTGTAAACACGGTACGGATGATGTTGAGTAATGGCGTGATTGAAAGCAAGTTCGACGATTTCAGCGTGTCACGCGGCGGGACTTGCTGGCTCGTGATGCCACTCACTGACCATGCCATTCAGGTTGAATACGTCGTAAAATGGCCGATTTACTACCCTTATTTTACAAGGTAACGTGGCAATCCCGCCGATGGCACGGGCCAACCGTAAGTGCTGCGATAGGGTTTGTCTGGTCTGTGGTCACGGGAATGACATCTTTTTTCAATTGGAGAACATCTCATGCAAAAATGGTTCATGCTCACTTTGGTGGGAAAAGATCGCGCGGGCATTGTGGCGAAAGTCACCGAGGCCCTGTATCGCGGCGGCTGCAATCTGGGCGAGGCATCCATGTTGCGCCTGGGCGGCAATTTCACCATCATGCTGATGGCCTATAGCGCGCTCGACCAGGCTGAGTTGGAACACTTGCTACAACCCGTGGCGCAAGACTTGGGTTTGCGTGTTCACGTGGATTCGTGCGAGGACGAATTGTACCGCCAAGCCGTGCCAGACGTGCGGATTACCGTGCATGGCGCGGATCGCGCTGGCATTGTGGCGCAAGTGACCGCCGTGCTGGCTGGGGCTGGGCTGAATATCGTGGATTTGGAATCCGACGTGGGCGGAGGCGCGGAGCAGCCGTTTTACCTGATGCACATCGAAGGCGTGGCGACCCAGGGCATCGCGGCGCTGCAAGCGGCGTTGGATACGCTTGCGCACAGCGAACAGGGGCGCGGCATCGAAGCGCGGCTGACCCCAATAGACACGGAAGTTTTCTGACATGGCGCTGCTGGACATTCTCAAATATCCCGACCTGCGCCTGAAAACCGAATCCGCGCCGGTCACTGTCTTCGACCACGCCTTGCGCGGGTTTATCGCTGACCTGGAAGAAACCATGCGCGCCTCGCCCGGCGGAGTCGGCATTGCCGCGCCACAGGTTGGACGCTTCATCCGCCTGGTCATGGTAGATGTATCGTCCAAGCCCAAGTTGAAAGACCATCATGGCCGCCTGGTTCTGGTCAACCCGGAAATCACCGATTGGGAAGGCTTTGAGATGGGCCGCGAGGGCTGCATGTCGGTGCCGGATTACACTGGCAACGTGAGCCGCGCCCAGCGCATCCATTTGATTGCCCAAGATGAATTTGGCGTGAATCATGAATACGACATGGCTGGCTACGAAGCCCGTGCGGTGCAGCACGAGATGGATCACCTGGACGGTGTGCTGTTCATAGACCGCCTGGTCAGCCGTCGCCGTGATTTGTTCCAGCGCAAGGTGTATAAGTGATTGCGAATTTTTCTTAGTTAGCGCGGTTTTTGCGCAACAATAAGAAATTGTTTGCCTAATAATTTCCAAGCCATGGGAAATTTGAGATACATT